>JAQBPS010000434.1 GCA_028287415.1 Bacillota bacterium
AACACGCCGGTGGCCACCCGATCGGGGTTGGCGGCCCATTCCATGGCCGAGACCTGGTCGAACTCGTCGTGCTCCCACTCGCCGTCCAGAATGTGCATGCCGCTCGGGTCGAACGGGCGCTCAAGCACGTTGACCAGGGCGAAGCCCGGGTGGTGGAAGGCCAGGTCCGCCAGCCGGAGCAGCCGCTTGTTGCTCAGGCCCTGCGCCACAAAGGTCGAGCCTGCCGCCAGTGCCAGCAGGAGCGGCATCAGCGGGTACTGGCCGGCGCCCGCCGTGGCCGCCGTACCGGCGGCGAGGCCGTTATCAGCGACGATGCAGACCACGGTGGCATTTCTCCGCACGGCGTGGAGCAGGTCACCGAGCTGAAGGCCGTAGAGATCGGCATCGCCGCCGACGATGACCACTGGCCGGTCAGGGTTGGCCAGGCGGGCGCCCTCCGCCAGCGGGATCAACGTCCCCGGCGGGACATGGCGCCGTATGGCGGCGGGCGGCAGCGGGTCGGGCGCACCGGGGCCGATCAGCAGCAGCGCGCCCTCATCCACGAGCGGTGCGAGCGTGGCAAGCCAGGCGTCGGCCGTCATCGCCCCATCACCTCCCTCGCCTGCCATGCGATCTCATCCGCACCGAGCGGCGCCCCGGCCAGCCGGGGCAGCTCGCCGAACGGGGCGGCGGGGGCGCCGAGGTAGCTGCGAATGTAGCCGGCCAGCGTCCCCGGCCCGCCGGACTCGACCACCAGCACGCGGCGGGCGCTGGCCACGGCCGGGGCGACGATCGCCGCCGGGAACGGGGCCAGATGGATCAGATGCACGTGAGCGGCGGCGACGCCCGCCAGGGCCAGCTCGCTGCGGGCCTCATCGCAGGCGTCAAAGCCGGGTCCGGCGCCGATGATCAGGATCTCCGGGTCGTCCGGCCCGTCCTGGTGGATCGGCGGCGGGAGGAGGCGCCGCGCAATGTCGGGCTCCACCATGCCGGAGCCGCCCTCCAGTCCTGCGATCACGCCGATGCCCCCGTCGGGCGGAAGGGTGTCGAAGAGCGCAGCCCCAGTATCGAAGGCTGCCTGCGGAGTGTGGGGCGCCAGCACCGCACCGGCCGGCAGGGCGAGCGGGAGCCTGCCGCTCACATCGACGAGGACCGGGCTCAGGTCATTGAAGCCGGTGAGTGCGCCCGCCGCCCGGCAGGAGTCGGCGACGATCGCAGCGGCCCGGGCGCCCGCCATGGCGGCCCCGGCGGCCATCACCGCAGCCGCTTCCTCGCTCTGCACCTGGATCAGCGCCCCGCCCAGGTGCCGCATGCGGGCGGCCAGCCGCAGCATGACCATGCCCTGCAACTGATGTGCCGCCGGCGCCGCAAACGCAAGGCGGCAGCCGCCGGCCAAAATCCCAATGCACGCTGCCTCCACCCCGCTCACGGTGAGCGGGCGGAGCACGGTTCCCAACGTTACGCCCATGCTTGCACGGCACCCCCGGCCTTTCTCATGACTTTCAGGCATTAGCGTTGCCTGGCCGACCCTTGTTTACGCTGGCAGGTGTTACCGTCAAGTTTTGCGCCCGATCGGTGGATGCTAATCACGGGTCCACATCAACGTGGGGAGGCGCGCAAAGATGCCTGACGCCGAGCGGTACTCCACCAGGATTCTGACGGATGCGAAAGCCGCCGCCACCCCGGCCGAAGCCTTCGGCATGGCCCTGGGCGGGGAGCAGCAGGATGATGCCGAGCTGGCGACGGGGCCGGCGGATTTTCCGGTGGCGGCTGATGACCAGGCGACGCGCCGTGTGCCCAAGGGCGGGCGTCAAGGGTAGCTTACGCGCCAAAGCCCCACAACCTCGGGCGAGGATGTGGGGCTTTGCTGTGACGTCTTTTAATTTTGCCGCAGATTTCGCAGATTTCGCAGATTTGATCCATTTAAAAATATTAATTTTCCCTTGTCCGAATCTGCGTAATCTGCGACATCTGCGGCTATAAAAATGTATTTACTCCAACCCACGAGCCTTCTTATACCCCAACACCAGCAGCAACAGCCCGACCGCTGTAAGTACCACCGTCCCGCCCGGGGCCAGGTTCAATGTGTAAGCGAGCGTCAGCCCGACAAGCACTGAGAGCAGCCCCGCTGCCACAGACAGGGCCAGGGCGCCCCGGAAGGACCGTGCCAGCTGAAGCGCAGTTGCCACGGGCACCACCATCAGCGCCGACACCAGCAGCACACCGACGATGTTCATCGCCATCGCGACGGTCATCGCGGTCAGGACCATGAAGATCGCATTGACGACCCCGACCGGGAGCCCGCCAATGCGGGCAAATTCCTCATCGAAGGTGACGCTGAGCATCTCCTTGTAGAGCAGCACCAGGGCGAGCAGTACGATCAGGCCCAGCCCGGCGATCAGGTACAGGTTCTGCTGCGTCACCGTCATGATCGAGCCGAACAGGTAGCTCAGCACCTCGCTGCCGGCGCCCTTGGTCAGCGAGAGCAGCACCACCGCCAGGCCCAGGGAGGCCGGCGCCATGATCGCCAGGGCCAGCTCGCTGTAGCGGCTGTACCGCCGCCGCAGCCAGTCGATGCCCAGCGACACGGCCACCGAGAAGCCCAGAGCCGTATAGATCGGATGAAACCGTGCCAGCATGCCCGCGGCCACGCCAGCCAGACTTACATGCGCAAACGTGTCGCCATACTGCGCCAGGCGCCGCAGCACGAGGAAAATCCCGATGGCGGGGCAGATCACCGCCACCATCAGCCCGGCCAGCAGCGCCCGCTGCATAAATGAATATGATAGCATCTCCAGCATGGGGGTCCTCCCGGTCTTTAATCGTGATGATGATGGTGGATCGCCCGCACATGATGGCCATACAGCTCGCACAGCTGCTCCTCGGTGCCGAACTCCTCCGGCGAGCCGTGGTAGAACAGCCTGCGGTTGAGACAGGCCAGCGAAGTGACCTCGTGGGCCACCGCACCCATGTCATGGGAGACCAGGACCACCGTCAGCCCCATCTGCTGCCGCAGTTCCCGGATCAAGCGATAGAACTGCGCCTCCGCCTCGACATCCACCCCGACCGTCGGCTCGTCGAGGATCAGCAGTTCCGGGTGGCTCACCAGCGCCCGTGCAATAAAGACCCGCTGCTGCTGGCCGCCCGAGAGCCGCCCGATCAGCCGGTCCTTGAAGGCCAGCATGCCGACCTTCTCCAGCGCCTCCGACACCGCCTGCCGGTCCTCCCGGGTGTAGAGCCGCAAGAGGCCGCGGCGGGGCGCCCGCCCCGTCAGAACCACCTCCGCCACCGTGGCGGGAAAGCCGGAGTTGAAGGAGGCCGCCTTCTGCGCCACGTAGCCGACCTTCCACCAATCGCGGAACTGCCCTGACGGGACACCGAACAGTTCAACCTTGCCGCGGGTTGGCTCCGCGATCGTGCCGAGAATCAACTTCAGCATGGTCGTTTTGCCGGAGCCGTTCGGGCCGATCAAACCCAGGTAGTCCCCCCGGCGCACTTCCAGGTCAACAGCCTCGAGCACCGGGTCGCTCCCATACCCGAAGCTGACATCCTTCAGCTTTACCAGGGGCGTATTCATGGTTACTTGCCACACTCCAGTGCAATCTTCAGATTGGCGAGGTTCTCCCGCATCACCGCGAAGTAGTCCTTGCCCGCCTTGACCTCATCTGGCGTCAGCCCCTCGAACGGGTTGAGCACAAGGGTCTGCGCACCGACCTCCTGCGCCACGGTCTTGGAGACCTTGTCGCTGACCAGCGTCTCGAAGAAGATGTACTTGATGTGCTGCTCCTGCGCGGTCTTCACGATCTGGGCCAGCTCCTTCGGCTGCGGCTCCACGTCCGGGGCCAGGCCCATCATGGGGTGCTGGATCAGCCCGTACCGCTGGGCCAGGTAGCCAAAGGCCGCGTGGCTGGTGAAGAAGTCCTGCTTGGTGCAGCCCTTGAGTCCGGCCGCGTACTCCTGGTCCAGGGCCTTCAGCTTGTCGATGTATGCGACCGCGTTCGCCTCATAGTCGGCCTTGTGGGCGCCGTCCACCTTGATCAGCCCGTCGCGGACCGCCACCACCTCCTTGACCAGGCTGAGGGGATCGAGCCAGACGTGCGGATCCCAGGCTTGCGAGCCCTGGTCAGCCGGCGCCTTGACGAGGCCAAGGCCCTTGCTGGCCTCCACTACGATGAGCGCCTTGTTGTCCAGGCTGTTCATGGTTTTGTCGACCCAGTGCTCCAGGCCGGCGCCATTATAAACGAAGAGGGTTGCACTGTTGAGCGTCTTGATGTCCCCGGCGGTCGGTTCCCAGTCGTGCGGCTCCGTGCCCGGCGGCACCAGGTTGACGGCATCCACGTGATCGCCGCCGATGGCCCGGGTCATCTCATACATCGGATAGAAGCTCGCAGCGACCTTCACCTTGCCACCCGTTGCCGCAAATTGCTGGCTCTTGCTCGCCTGCGCGCCGCAGCCTGCAGCGATCGCCATCACCAGCAACAGCGAAACCCACTTGAGACTCAGGCGCATTGACAGATCCTCCTCACTA
>JAQBPS010000436.1 GCA_028287415.1 Bacillota bacterium
GAGGAGGTCGGCCAGCGGCTCGTCGACGGCAAGCTGCGCCCCCTGCCGGAGGCGGAACTGGACCGCCAGCGTACTCGCATGGGCATGGTCTTTCAGCGCTTCAACCTCTTCCCGCATATGACGGCGCTTCAGAACGTGATTGAGGCGCCGATGCAGGTGAAGGGGCTCGACCGGGCGAAGGCCACGGCGCTGGGCACGAGCCTGCTGACCCGGGTCGGGCTGGCGGCGAAGGCGGACCAGTATCCGCCGCAGCTCTCCGGCGGCCAGCAGCAACGGGTGGCGATTGCCCGGGCGCTGGCGATGGAGCCCGAGGTGATGCTCTTTGACGAGCCGACCTCGGCGCTGGACCCGGAGCTGGTGGGCGAGGTGCTCCAGGTCATGAAGGACCTGGCCCGTGAGGGCATGACGATGGTCGTGGTGACCCATGAGATGGGCTTTGCCCGTGAGGTGGGCCACCGGGTGATGTTCATGGACGGTGGCGTGGTGGTGGAGGAGGGCACGCCAGAGGCGATCTTCTCCAGCCCGCAGCACGCCCGGACCCGTGAGTTCCTCGCGAAGGTACTCGCATAAGCGAAAGGCAGCCCGCAAGATGTGCGGGCTGCCTTTATTGTTAGCTGCAAAACAGTGCTGCGGTGCGGCCGTAAACTTCCGTGCAGTGAATCACGGATGCCAGGTCGACCCACTCCACCGCGGCGTGTGCGCCTTCTCCGGTGGGGCCGTAGACCACCGTGGGAATGCCGGCGGCATCGAAGAAAGCGGCGTCCATCCAGAACGGGGCGCCCTGCTCCGGGAGCGCTTGCCCGATTGCTTCCAGCGTGGCTTGCCGCATCCGGGCCGCAGCCGGGCAGAGCATCGGGGGACGGAACAGGGTGCAGGTCACGGCCGCCGTAATGCCGGCGTGCTGCACCAGGTCATTGGTCCAGGTGAGCACATCCGCTTCGGTGGTGCCCGGGAGAATGCGCCACTCGAGCTGAAGGAGGCACTCAGGTGCATAGGTGGAGAGTCCAACGCCGCCGCGGACAATCGCCGGGTGCACGGATGCCGGCCCCAGCAGCGGGTGTTTGCGGGGGCGCAGCACGGTGAGGTCGTGGTGGTCGAGCGCGGTTAGCAGTCGCCCGGCCATGGTGTTCGCGCTGATGCCCAGGTCCCAGCGGCTGCCATGGGCGGCCCGGCCCTGCACGGTCACATCGACCCAGGCGAAGCCCCGGTGGCCGGTCACAAAGGCGCCGTCGGTGGGCTCAGCGAGCAGGCAGCCATCCGCCTGATGGCGGCGGACGAAGTCCTGAGCGCCCACCGAGGCGTACTCCTCGTCTGAAACCAGGGCCAGCAGGAGCGTGCCTTTGAGCGTGTTGGTGCGGGCGAGTTCCGCTGCGGCTGTCATGATCGCGGCCACGCCGGCCTTCATGTCGTAGGCGCCGCGGCCGTAGAGCCGCCCGTCCCGGATCTCGCCGCCGAAGGGGTCGATGGTCATGCCGGTTGCCTGAACGGTGTCGAGATGGCCGCACAGTACGAGCACGGGGCCGCTGCCGGAGCCCACCTTGCCGACCACGTTGGGGCGACCGGGCGCCGCCGCCTCCAGCCAACTCTCGACGCCGCGCTCGTTCAGCCAGGCGGCGGCAAACTCGGCGATCGCCTGCTCGCCCTGGCCGGTGGCCGGGTCCAGGTGGGGGGAGACTGACGGAATCCTGACGAGTTGTTGCAGCAAAGCGATGGCCTCGTGCATGGTCAGTTCCTCCTTAGCGTGGGCGCTGTCACATACTTGTATGGACGATGTACGGTGCTCAATCGTTCCTGTATACTGAAAAGTTTGCCTGCAACTTGGGGCAACCGTTAGGGTTGCATGTTGCGCAACCGAGTGCCTATACTTAGGATATATGGTTACGGGAGGGATTTTGCGTGAAGCGGAATTTCGCGATGCTGGGGGTTGCGGTGATCCTGGCCGGGGTGATGGCCGGATGCTCAGCCAGCGGTGCATCGACGGCCTGTAAGGCCGAGGGCAGCAACGTTACGATCTGCCTGAACACCAAGCCGATCGACTTCAGTACATCGAAGACCAAGCCGCACAGCCATGAGGCCGGGTCGATCTACGCCCCGGGCAAGGTGTTGGCCAGTGCACTCAGCGTGCCGTTCGACGCCCAGGTCGCCCCCGACGGTAAGAGCGCCAAAGTAACCGTCAACGGCAAGGCGTTCGAGCCTGCCATGCCGAGCGGCGCCAAGGGCGTGCACGTACACGACGGTGAGGCCTACGTCCCGGTCAAGGAGTTCGCCGACGCCGCCGGTCTGAAGGTCGACGTCAAGGCTGACCAGGGAACCGCAGGGATTGCCAAGTAACAGCAAAGGCCGGGCGCCGTTGAAGCGGCGTCTGGCCTTTTTCCTGAGCGGGACACACACCCCCGGTCGGGGATGGTCGTCGCGGCGGAGCGGTGCAGCCCCGGCCCAGGGTCATCGTCGCGGCGGAGCGGCTCATCTATGTAATGATTCTCGCCGGGAGTGGCGTCCTCGCTCCGTGGCGTACATCTTGGGTAGCGGCCGCTGCGGGCGCTCTCTCCCGGCTGCGAATCTTGAACTACCCGCTCCGATGCTCCTCCGACCCTGAACCGGGACTGTGCGAGTGAAAAGGCCGGGCGCCGTCTTTGCGGCACTCGGCCTTCTAGTTTAAGAGGCCGTAGGCCTCGAACACCGCGCAAGCGA
>JAQBPS010000368.1 GCA_028287415.1 Bacillota bacterium
GCAGACAGCTGCGTCTCGTCGGACAGGCGCAGGTCCGCAAGCTCCACGGTGCTGGACCAGGGCCAGTTCAAGACGTAATTGCTGCGGGGAGTCGCATGGAAAAAGTCCATGCGCACGCCCTCCCACTCTTCAGTCACCGTCAGGGGAAAGCTCTGAAGCCAGGCCCGGTCGGCCTCCGTCAGGGCGGCCCAGTGGCGGTCAAAGTCTGCCCGGGTCGCCACCTGGCTCTGGTTCTGGGGCGGAAACTTGTCCGGGTGGAAGTCCGGGTGGTAGCACCCGTCCGTGTTGCCAAGCGTGACCGGGCAGCCGAGGTCGCGCACCCGGTCCGTGCACGCCTTGGGCAGGGGCCCCTTCAGGGTGATGTCGCCCAGGCAGATCAGCCGGTCGACACCGCGGCGCGCGCTGTCGGCCAGCACTGCCTCCAGCGCATGGTAGTTGGAGTGGATGTCGCTGAACATCGCAATGCGCATACTATCGGCCTCGCAGTCGTAGAGCAGTCACTGCCAGCATGAACTTGGCCAGAGGGGGCAGGCTGCGGCCATACCGCCCGAACTTCACGACACGGTACAGCCACTCGAGGTTCGCCCGGATCATCCAGTCCGGCCCGCGTGATGCGACGCCGGCCCACACGTTGATCGTGCCGCCCACGCCCAGGCTGACCCGGGCGCCGAGCTCCGGCAGGTGCTGGCTGAGCCACCGCTCCTGCCGGGGTGATCCGAGCCCGACAAACAGGGCATCGACAGCGGCCGCCCGGATGCGGGCGATAATCGCCGGCTCCTCCGCGGGCGTGAAGAAGCCATGCTGGTGGCCCACCACGGTCACGCCGGGGAAACGCTCGGTGATGCGGCGGGCCGCCTCTGCCGCCACGCCGGGCTCGGCGCCCAGGAGGAAGATGCGGCCCCCGCCCTGCCTTGACAGTTCCGCCAGCAGGTTGGTCGACAGGTCAACGCCGGTCACCTTCTCCGGCACCGGCTCCCCCAGTAGCTTGGAGGCAAGCACCACCCCGATGCCGTCCGGAATCACCAGGTCGGCCCCGTTAATGATCGCGGTCAGTTCCGGGTTATGCGCAGCAGCATAGGCGATCTCCGCATTAGGCGTGACCACAAGCCGGGGCTGGTCACCACGCACAAACGCCACGCAGCGGGCGACCGCTTCGGCCATTGTCACCTTGTCGACACCGATTGTCAGGATCTGTGTCCGGCTCATTGGCGATCTCTCCGCTTCAACAGATCTATGGCAAGCTGAGCGTTCTTCCGCGAAAGCGGCGTCAATTCCGCCATGCGCTGGAGCAGCCGCTCACGGAATGCCGGCGCCTCGGCCAGGGCCTGGCGGGCGGCTGTCGTCAGGAGGCCCGCGTTGAGCCGCCCGGTGGAGCCGGCCGCCTTCTCTCCAATCATCCGCAAGAACGCATCATTCTTTGGATCATACGACAGCCCGACCAGCGGCACCCCGTTCATGGCAGCGAACACGAGTGCGTGGTAACGCATGCCGATCAGGAGGTTACAGCGGGCGATCAGCGCCTGCAACTGCACGTGCGTGTATGGGCCCGTCAGCACCTGCGCAGGCTCTTTCATCAGCCGGGCGACCACGGTGGCGGCGTCCACGTCCTTCGACTGCTGCTGCATCGGCAGGAAGGCAACCTGCGCGCCCGTCTCCCGAATCAGTTCATCCAGAGCCCTCGCCAGCACGGGCTCGAGCTGGCGCTCCCACTGCTTCCACGGTCGGACCGACACCCCGATGACGGGGCGGCTCAGATCCACGCCCGCGGCCGCCAGCAGTTCGGCGCCCCGCACCGGGTCGGACGGGCCGAGGCCCAGGGCCGGGTCGGCGGTGACGGTGATGGGGGGCCGCCGAACGCCCAGCCGGCGCAGGGTTTCCGCCGACTCCCGGTCCCGCACGCTGATCGCATCAACTGTGTTCACCACGAGGGGGATCAGGCTCTTGCCGAGGATGCCGGAAATGGGGCCGATCCCCTGGGCGTAGAACAGCACGGGCTTGGCGCGGGCTTTGGCCATGACCACCAGGCTGAGGTAGTAGGAAAGCGAACGGCTGCTGGTCACATCTTGCAGGAGGCTGCCGCCGCCGAAGATCACCAGGTCGGCCCGCCCGATCGCCTGCCAGATCTCCCTGACGGCACCCCGGCTGATCGCCTTTGCCCCGTGCATGTCGCGGGTCTCGGCAGCCGTGCCCGAGACCACGGTCACGGAAACGTCGGGCGCCAGCTCCCGCAACGCCTGCAGCATGCCCGAGAGGATCGCTTCATCTCCGGCGTTGTGAAAGCCGTAGTAGCCGAAGACCAGGATTTCAGCCATGATGAGCTCTCCTTTCGTTCATGCTTTCTGTTTGCGTAACCGCCGTGAGAACCGGTCCGCCAGTTCCGTGCCCTCCCGGTTGCCAAGCGCTACCGCCAACCCGATATGGACCACTACCAGCACACCCAGCCCGATACTCAGCCGCAGGGCCTGCTGTATGGACGACGCATTCCCCCAGAAGCGGGCCGCCAGCTGGTACGCCAGGTATCCGGCCGCCGTGCCAGCCGCGGCGGTCAGCAGGCTGAGTGTCCAGGAGCGCAGCAGTGCCCGTCCGCCGATCGTTCCGAGCCGGTGCCGCAGCCGCCATAGCAGGAAGCTGGTCGAGGCAAGGGCAGCCAGGGTCATGCCGAGTGCGATGCCGCCGTGGGCGAGCGGCCCGACGAGGGCCACCTTCAGGCCGAAGCTGAGCAGCATCAGGCCCGCCGCCGCGATCAGCGGAGTGATCGTGTCCTGGAGCGCAAAGAAGCAGCGTTGCAAGAAATCCTGCCACCCAAAGAACAGGATGCCCAGTGCATAAAACTCCAGCGCATAAGCTGTGGTCGCCGTTGCCCTGGGGTCGAAGGCGCCCCGCTGGAAGAATATCTGGACGATCGCCGCCCGAAAGACGAAGAGCCCCAGGGCCATCGGCAGGAGCACGAACGCGAGGGTGCGCAGCCCGTTGCCCACGGTCGTGCGCAGCGCTGCGGAATCCCGCGCTGCCGCATGCTCCGAGAGGGTGGGGTAGAGCACGGTCGCGATGGCCGCCCCCACCACGCCGTACGGCAGCGAGTTGACCCGCACCGCGTAGTTCAGGGCCGAGATCGAGCCCTCGGCCAGGTGTGAGGCCAGGTACCGGTCGACAAAGTCCTGAAAATGGATCACCCCGGTGCTGAAGACCACGGGCAGGATCAGGCGGCCGACCTGAGCGAGTGCCGGATCGCGCCAGTCCAGGATCAGCCGGAAGCGGAAGCCGAGCCGCGGCAGCTGTCCCACCAGAATCAGTGCGCCCGCTGCGGCCCCGAAGACCAGGGCCGACGCAACCCAACCGATCCGCTCACCCTGCCCGATGAACAGGAGTACCAGCACGACGGGCAAGTTGTTCATGAGCCCGACCATGGCCGGCGCCATGAACTGCCGGTTGGCGTTGAGTACCGCCGCCGCCACGCCGCCCAGCCCCATGAACAGGATCATGGGCAGCATCATCCGGGTCAGGGAGAGTGCCAGAGCGATCGCCGCAG
>JAQBPS010000451.1 GCA_028287415.1 Bacillota bacterium
TGCGGACCTGGTCATCCCCACGGATCAGTTGCTGCCGTTCGTGACGGCTGTGGGGGACGGGGTGGATGTGGCCCTCAACCGCCTGGATGTGTACATTTGGCCTCAGGCCCGGCTCCACCCGGTGAACGCGGCGAAGCGGTTCCTCAACTGTGCGCTGGGGCGGACCGACCTGGGCTGCGCATCGCTGACGGCGGTGCCGCACGCCATCAGCGGGCGGGCACTCGCACAGCTTGGGGCGGCAGCCCTGTCGGTCCCGCCCCGGGCTCTCGCACAGGCGATTCGGGCGGGGCTGTCGGTCGAAGCGGTGCACCCGGTGGATGTGATCCGCTGTAACGCCCAGCGGCCGGGGCTGAACGACGGCCGGCGGAGCCGGGTGGAGCAGCTCATTCTCGGCGATCATCTTGAGGCTATAGACTGGGTGCTTAGCGAGACGCGGAGCGCTCGGGGCGGGTTGACCGACCTTGAGCGCCGCCGAGAGTTGCTGCCTGATCATGAGCACCCCGCTCGCTGCCCGTGATACTGCGCTGTGCCCAGCCAGCCGGGCGGACGGCGGCGGCGCAGTACTAGTGCGCCGTCACGAACCCCGCGATCGCCGCCGCAAGCCCGGCCGGGTCATCCTCCGAGAAACCGTGCCCCGAGCCCGGGACTGTGGCGATCGGGAGGCCAGCTGCGGCCAGCCGGCGGGCGGTTCTGTGGATCGGCGGGTCGCTCCGGCCGCCCGCGATGAAGCCTTTGGTGGGAACCGGGAGCGCCAGGAAGCGCTCCAGTATCTGCTCGCTGTGGCGCATTAGCGAGACGGCCGTGCAGTAGTAAGCGGTCGGGTCGGCCAGGCGCATTTCTTCCCGGTAGAACGGGGATGGGAAGGCCTGCACCCAGCGGGGCCACGCGGACACGAACCGGGCCTCCGACTTGGCTGCGACGCGGGCGCTCGTGGCGGCGTCCCCGGGGTTCAGGATCGCCTCAGCCAGCACGAGGGCCACGGGTGGGCGCCGTGCGGCGATGAGTCGCTCTGCCACCAGCACCGCGAGGGTGCCGCCCATACTGTGGCCGATCAGGGCGATGGGCGTCCCCGCCGGCACCACCCCCGCTCCCGGTGCCAGGAGTTCCGTGAGCAGGTCCGCCTGGTCCGCCAGGTCGTAGCTGAAGCCCGACGGGCGGTCGCTGCGGCCGAAGCCCGGCAGATCGACCCAGAGGCTCGCCCGGCCTGCCAGTGCCGGGGCTGCGGCCACCGGCGGCCAGTCCTGACTGCCGGCGCAGCCCAGGCCATGCAAGTAGACCAGCAGCGGTCCGACCCCCGCCGCCCTTCCCATCGCGATTCGCCAGCCCTTGGCTGGCACTGTATGGAACTCCACCTGAGCACCTCCCGCCACGCGCAGGATTTCACTTCCCGGGCAGCGAACCGCCCAGGCATCGACAAGCTAAGCCTGCTTCATCAGAAAATTGCCGCCTGCCAGCGCTGCGAGCGGCTGCGCCGGCGACACCGTATCTGCTGTGCAGCTACCACCCCAGCCGCCAGAACACGCAGACCGGCCGCCTCACCCGCGACATGTGGCATGCCGTGTTCGCCAAGGCCCGCAACGCCAATCCACAGCCAACAGTCCTGCGATTGGGTGCGACCCGGCAGTATACTCCCCTCAATTATACCGGAACAGGTGTTCGCAATCAAGCCCCACGCCATAGTGGGCGCGTACCCGACCGCCGTCGGCGTCCCGGGGTCCGATCCGCGTTCTTGCCCCCCACCCAGCGCGGCGAGATCATGTTGTCAAACGACTAACTCATCTTCGCTCATGGTGGAAGGCAGCGCCGGTTGGGGCTGATGAAAAAGGGTAGAGGGAATGTCCCTCTACCCTTTCTCACTGTTTATTTCGAGGGCGGAGTCCCTCACCGTCCCGTGCTCGGGCGTATCTGGCAACCCCCACCAACTAATGTGTTGGTGGGGGTTGTTCAACAGGCCGCTTGGGCAGCCCTGCTGTTGCCTGCTGTTATGCCATTTCATACTTTCGGATGATAAATTCTCATTCGCAAGGAGGATAACGCAAAGTCACGTCTAAATTCAAATCTAGCTAGAGTAAACGTTTAACACAATCGGGTGGATCCAAGTAAACGAGGTGTGTTTCCATGATCAAGTATGCCCTCGGCGTTGACTATGGCACAGAATCAGGGCGGGCCGTGCTCATCAGCCTGGCTGACGGCACCGAGGCCGCCACTGCGGTCTGTCAGTACCGGCATGGCGTCATGGACCAGAGCTTACCGGATGGCACGCCTCTGGACAGCGAGTGGGCGCTGCAGCACCCCGCCGACTATCTGGAGGTGCTTGAGCAGACGATTCCCAACGTGCTTGCGGAGTCCGGCATCAAGCCGGAACAGGTAGTCGGCCTCGGCATCGCCTTCACCGCCTGCACCATGCTGCCCACCGACGCCCAGGGCACAGCCCTCTGTTTCAAACCGGAGCTGGCGAACCGGCCGCATGCTTGGGTCAAGCTGTGGAAACACCATGCCGCCCAGGACGAGGCGAACCGGTTAAACGCTTGCGCACTGGAGCGCGGCGAGACCTGGCTGGCCAGATACGGCGGCAAGATCTCGGCGGAGTGGCTGATCCCGAAGATCTGGCAGATCTTGAACGAGGATCCGGAGATCTACGCCGCGGCCGGCCGCTTTATCGAGGCGACCGACTGGGTGATCTGGCAGTTGACCGGGGTGGAAACCCGCAACTCCTGCACGGCCGGGTACAAGGGCATTTATTGGGACAAGCAGTCGGGCTACCCGACGCCGGACTTCTTCCGCAGCCTGGACCCGCGCCTGGAGCGAGTGGTCGAGGAAAAGCTCTCCCGGAACATCCTGCCGCTGGGGAGCCGGGCCGGCGGGCTCACCCCCCAGATGGCGGCGCGGCTGGGTCTGCTGCCCGGCACAGCGGTAGCCGTCGGCAACGTGGACGCCCATGCTGCGCTGCCCGCGTGCGGCGTAACCGCACCCGGCAAGCTCGTGATGGCGATGGGCACCTCGATCTGCCACACGCTTCTGAGCAGTGAGCTCCATGTGGTCCCCGGCATGTGCGGCGTGGTGGAGGACGGGATCCTCCCCGGCTACTACGGCTATGAGGCCGGCCAATCGGCCGTGGGCGATATCTTTGCCTGGTTCGTGGAGCACGCGGTGCCAGCCCGGACCCATGCAGAGGCCGCTGCTGCCGGCAAGGAGATTCACGCCTACCTCGAGGAGAAAGCGAGCGCCCTGCGCCCCGGCGAGAGCGGCCTGCTGGCCCTGGACTGGTGGAACGGCAACCGCTCGGTGCTGGTCGACACCGATCTGACCGGCCTGATGCTGGGCTACACGCTCCTGACGGAGCCGCACGAAGTCTACCGGGCGCTGATCGAGGCCACCGCCTTCGGCACCCGTACCATCATCGACAACTTCACCGATCACGGCGTCGCGGTGGATGAGTTGTACGCCTGCGGCGGACTGCCCGAGAAGAATCGCCTGCTGATGCAGATCTACGCCGATGTGACCGGCCGCACGATCCACCTGAGCGCCTCGAAGCAGACCCCGGCCCTCGGGGCGGCGATGTTCGGGGCGGTGGCCGCCGGGGCCGGCGCCGGCGGCTACGACACCATCGAAGCAGCGGCCCGAAGCATGGCCCACCTGGCGGATGAGGTATTCCGGCCGATCCCGGACCATGTCGCCCGGTACGAGCAGTTGTACCAGCAGTATCGCATCCTGCACGATTACTTCGGGCGGGGCGCCAATGATGTGATGAAGGTGCTGAAGGAGTTGAAAGCCGATGCTCGCTGAACTCCGCACACGGATCTGCAAGGTGAACCAGAACCTGCCCAAGGCCGGGCTCGTGACGATGACCAGTGGTAACGCCAGCGGCCGCGATCCCGAGACCGGCCTGGTGGCCATCAAGCCCAGCGGCGTCTCCTTTGAGGATCTCACGCCGGATGCGATCGTCGTGGTCGACCTCGAGGGCAACGTGCGCTGGGGGAGCCTGACGCCGTCCATCGATACGGACACCCACCTCTACATCTATCGGCAGCGGCAGGATGTCCAGGGAATCGTTCACACCCACTCAAACTACGCAACCAGCTTCGCTGCCCTGGGAGAGGCCATCCCCTGCTGCCTCACCGCCATGGCGGATGAGTTTGGCGGGCCGATTCCGTGCGGTCCGTTTGCGCCCATCGGCAGCGAGGCAATCGGCAAGGCGGTGGTGGACCATATCGGGCGGAGCCCCGCCATCCTGCTGCGCAGCCACGGCGTCTTCACCATCGGCCCCACGCCCGAGGCCGCCTTCAAGGCGGCGGTGATGACCGAGGACGTCGCCATGACGATGCACCTGGCGTATCTGCGGGGGCGGCCTTGCCAGATCGAGTCGGATGAAGTGGAGCGCCTCTTTCAGCAGTACCACACCCGGTATGGCCAGGCGAAAACGGTCCGTTAGCCGCTCCCGGTAAAACGTTTTCTTTCCGCGAGGTGGCCTCATTCCGGCTGCGGTCCGGGGCAGGCGATCACACGGATTAGCTGATTAGATGGGGCCGGATGAGATTACCACCTAGGAGGAAACAGTCCATGCTTAATTCCCGCAAGCACCTTTCCCTGACCTCCGCCGGGCTTCTGATCCTGATGACAGCCGCCGCCGGTTGCTCCTCGTCCAAACCTGCGGACACCGCCCCTGCCCCTACGGGCTCCGCCGCCCCCGCCGCACAGACCCCGCCCGCCGCGACCGGCAAGCTGAAGATTGGCTACCTCGCTCCCGACCTCGGCAACCAGTTCTGGGTCCGTGTCGCTAACGGCGTCAAGGATGAGGCCGCCAAGCAGGGCATCGATGCGCAGGTGCTGGACGCCCACACCGACCCCCAGGCCCAGGTGAACCAGGCTGAGAACCTGGTCAGCCAGAAGGTGAACGCCATCATCGTCTCGCCCTGGGACACCGACACAGGCTCCCAGGTGGTCGCCATCGCGAGAAAGGCGAACATCCCGGTCTTCGTCGCTGACATTGGCTCCAAGGACACCAACTACACCAGCTTTGTGGTCTCTGACAACTACCAGGGCGGCGTGAAGGCGGCGGACCTGCTGGCCAAGGTCGCCAAGGGCAAGAGTGTCGCCGTCCTCGAGCTGCAGGCCGGTTCCGTGGTTGCCGGCCAGCGCCACGTGGGCTTCAAGGACCAGGCCAAGAAAGTGGGCCTGAACATCGTCGCCAGCCAGCCGGCTGACTCGCAGCGCTCCCTCGGCATGTCTGTCATGGAGAACATGCTCACCGCTCACCCGGATATCGCCGGCGTCTTTGCCGACAACGACGAGATGGCGCTGGGCGCCCTTCAGGCGCTGGAAGCCGCCGGCAAGAGCGACATCCCGGTCATTGGCTTCGACGCCAACGGCGACGCCCTGAAGGCCATCAACGACGGCAAGATGCTCGCCACCATGGCCCAGTTCCCGGAGAAGATGGGCGCCACCTCGGTCCAGAACGCCGTGAAGGCTGCCAAGGGCGAGAAGGTTGAGAAGGACGTCAAGCTGGACGTCGAGGTCGTGACCAAGGACAACGTCGCCCAGTTCCTCAAATAGCCCAACCTCCATGCGTTGCCGCTAATCGTCTACTACACCAATATCGGAGGGATTTCCCATGGCCTTCACCAAGGAAGAAGCTGCCGACGCCCGCCGGCGGACGGTGGCGGAGCTCGCAAGCATCGGGGTCATCCTGACGCCCGCGGAGCAAGAGTCAATCGAGGTCACCGATTTCCGCCTGGGCAGGCTCGCAGAGACCGGTCTGCAACTGATGGTGTATGTCAATGACTCACGATACTGCGCCAAGGACCTCGTGCTCTTTCCCCGGCAGACGTGCGCCGAGCACAAACACCCGCCGAAGCAGGACCCGGACGTTTTCGGTGGCAGCGACCCCGGCAAGCGGGAGACCTTCCGCTGCCGTAAGGGTGTCGTGTACCTTTACGTGGAGGGCGAGCCGGCCCCGAACCCGAAGTGCAAGGCCCCGGCCGGTGATGAGCAGTGGTACACCGTGTGGCATGAGATCGAGCTGCGCCCGGGGCAGCAATACACCATTCCTGCCAACACCAGGCACTGGTTCCAGGCCGGTGACGAGGGGGCGATCGTGAGCGAGTTCTCATCGGTCAGCCTCGACCAGTATGACATGTACACCGACCCGCACATTGGCAGATTTGCCGAGGTCCAGTAAGCAAGACTCCGGGCGGGGGTGCACTGGATGCAGTGTACCTCCGCTCCTTCATAAGGAGGTCGCGGGCCGTGAGCGCTGCCGAACTGCTACGTATGGAAGGGATCAGCAAGTCCTTTCCCGGTGTAAAAGCTCTCCGGGGGGTCTCCCTGCGGCTCGACCAGGGCGAGGTGCTGGGAGTCTGCGGTGAGAACGGCGCGGGCAAGTCGACCTTGATGAAGATCCTGAGCGGGATCTATCAGGCCGAGACCGGCGAGATCCGGTTCGCCGGGCAGCCGGTGAAAATCAGTTCCCCCCGCCACGCGGAAGGCCTGGGCATCGCCATCGTGCACCAGGAACTCAACCTTGTTCCGCACCTGACGGTGGCTGAGAACATCCTGATGGGGCGCATCCCGTCGCGGATGGGGATCGTGTCGAAGTCGGCCATGTTCCGGCGGGCAGCAGAACTGCTGGCGGAGATCGGCTTTGACCTGAACCCGCATGCGGCTGCGCGTGACCTGGGCATCGGACAGCAACAGGCGGTCGAATTGGTCAAGAGCCTGTCGACCGAGGCCCGCATTGTGATTATGGATGAGCCCACAGCCGCTCTGAGCCCGGACGAAGCCGACAAGCTGTTCGAGGTGATCGAAAGGCTCCGGCACAGGGGTATCGGCATCATCTACATCTCCCACCGGCTCGAAGAGGTCATGGCGATCACGGACCGTATCGTCGTCCTGCGGGACGGGGAAATGGTCGGCGAACGGAAAACCACGGACACCACAATCCCCGAGATTGTAAACCTGATGGTCGGGCGCAAAGTCGAAAACCTCTTTGACCACGAGTCCACGGTCAGGTCGGAAGTCCTGCTCGAAGTGCAGGGCCTCTCCCGCGATGGCCGGGTTTATGACGTCAGCTTTTCGCTCCGGCGGGGCGAAGTGGTGGGGATAGCCGGCCTCATGGGCTCGGGCCGTACCGAGCTGCTGGAGGCGATCTACGGGGCGGCCCCGCGGTCCGCCGGCAAAGTGCGGGTGGCAGGCGATCAGGTGGCTGCCGCCTCCCCTTATGACGCCATCAGCAAGGGGATGGTGTTCCTGCCGGAGGACCGCAAGACGCAGGCGCTGATGCTGAGTCAGTCGATCCGCAAGAACATCACCCTCCCCATTCTCAGCCGGCTGAAGGGGCTGTTCGGGACGGTGGCCGTGGGCCGGGAGATGAGCCTGGTAGAGGATCTGTCACGGCAGCTCAAAGTGAAAGCGCCGTCGTCGGAGACGGTGGTGCAGGGACTGAGCGGCGGCAACCAGCAAAAAGTCGTGCTGGCAAAATGGATTGGCACCAAGCCGAAGGTGCTCCTCCTGGATGAGCCCACACGCGGGATTGACGTGGGCGCCAAGGCCGAGATCTATGAACTGATCCGCCGGCTGGCTGCCGACGGGGCGGGCGTGGTGCTGGTCTCATCCGAACTCCCCGAGGTGCTCGGTCTGAGCGACCGCGTGCTGGTCATGAACAAGGGACGGGTGGCTGCCGAGTTTGACCGTGCCGATGCGACGCCGGATTCAGTCATGCTGGCTGCGACACGGTAAAGCCGCAAGGCTATCTGTTCCGAAAAGGAGGAGCAAGCATGAGTTCCCGGGAAATAGGTGCACGTCAGATCTCTGCCAAAGCTTATCTTCGACGGCTGGGTGCGTTTACGGGCCTTATTCTGCTGTGCGCCGGTCTCGCCTTCGCCACCCCCGTCTTCCTGACGGTCAACAACCTGCTGAACGTGCTGCGCCAGGTTTCCGTGATCTCCCTGATCGGGCTCGGCGAGACGTTTGTCATCCTCAGCGGGGGCATTGACCTGTCGGTAGGGTCGATGCTTGGCCTCACCGGCATAGTCACCGCCCTGACCGCCAGATCCGGGGCCGGATTCGCCACCGCGGCGCTGACCGGTGTGCTGGCAGCCGGCCTGATGGGCCTGGTCAACGGCCTGGTCCATACGCTGGGCCGCCTCCCCTCCTTCATCACCACGCTCGGCACCATGGCGGTGGCCCGCGG
Organism: Bacillota bacterium; assembly: GCA_028287415.1. GTDB lineage: Bacteria > Bacillota > Sulfobacillia > Symbiobacteriales > Symbiobacteriaceae > RYN-353. Next base: position 8,189 of record JAQBPS010000451.1, read on the forward strand.
CCTCGCCTATGTGCTGAGCAAGGGCGTCCCGATCTCCGGTTTCCCCGGAGGGTTCAAGGTTCTGGGCCAGGGCTACTTCCTCGGGATCCCGGTGCCCGTGATCGTCGTGCTCATCATGGCGCTGATCTGCAGCTTTGTCCTGACCGGCACGGTCTTCGGCCGGTACGTCTATGCGATCGGCAGCAACGAGCGTGCGGTCAAGCTGACCGGTATTCGCGTGAACCTCTATAAGAACCTGATCTTTGTCGCCTCGGGCCTGCTCACCGGCGTGGCTGCCTTGATCGCCCTCGGCCGTCTCCAGTCCGCCCATCCGACGAGTGGCAGTGGTTATGAGCTGAACGCCATCGCCGCTGTGGTGATTGGCGGCGCCAGTCTCTCCGGCGGCGAGGGCGGTCCCTGGGGCACCATTCTCGGCGCTCTGATCATGGGCGTCATCGAAAACGGGCTGACGCTTCTGAACGTGAATGCGTTCTGGCAGCAGGTGGTCATCGGCAGCGTCATTATTCTCGCCGTACTGGTGGACCGACTGAGCCGTGCCGAGCGGACCGACGCCATTGTGAAGTAGTCGCACGGAGCGCAGGGGGCTGCTTGTGGAGGCTCACCCTGATTATCTGAGGGTTCACTGCATCGGAGGGTGACCGGCTTGCGCACCAGGGCAGAACCACGTACAACCATCAAGGACATTGCCAGAGAGACGGGCGTGACCGGGGCCTCAGTTTCGCGGGTACTGAACGACCCGCATTTTGGCAGCGTGGAAACGCGTAAGCGAGTGCTTGAGGCAGTTCGCCGCCTTGGCTACTCCCCGAATCATGCTGCGCGGGGACTGGTGCGGCAGGCGTCCACGATCATCGGCCTGTGTATCAACGATATTGAAAACCCGTTCTGTGCCGCCTTCGCCCGGGGCATTGAGGATGCCGCCAACCGTCACGGTTACACAGTCGCCCTGTGCAATACCGATGAAAACCCGCTCAAGGAGCTGGCGTATGTCCATACCCTGCTGGGCTGGCAGGTGGCCGGACTGATCCTCAGTGCGACCCATTCCGCGGGTC
>JAQBPS010000372.1 GCA_028287415.1 Bacillota bacterium
CCACGAGGGCGACGTTGCCGATCAACACGCCGTTGGCCGAGGGTGCCATGGCAGCATTGCCAGCTGCACCGCCACCGGCGCCAGCACCGCCACCGGCACCAGCACCGCCGGCAGCACCGCCACCACCGGGATTCGCATCAGGCGGCGCACCCGCGGTGCCACCGGGAGGCGCCCCATTCGGCGCCCCACCCGGCGGCGGAGCAGTTGCACCACCGCCCGGGGCGCCTGCACCGGGAGGCGGCGGTGCGGCCGCGCCACCCGCAGCACCACCGCCAGGGGCCCGTGAAGCGCCACCGCCGGCGCCGCCCCCCGGCGGCGTCACGGCGTTACCGAGTGCCGTGGCGCAAGCGTCGGCGTCGCCGGTAGTCGAAGAGACATTGGGAGGAGGTGCCGGGTTGCCCGGTGGGCGTGGGGCGGGAGTGTTCGCCCGGCAGCCCGCCGCCAGGACGGCGGCGACCGCTGTGAGACCAAGCCGCTGCAGAGTCGTGCGCTTCATGCCAGATCTCCTTTCAACACGCTAACTGACATTTAGGCTTCACCCCGACTCTGCCGCTTATGCTTCCCTACCTGCGCCTAACGCTTATGCTTCTTCGCTGGCGCCGCGTGAGACGCGCACACCCCGACCGAACAGCAGGAACCGCCGCGCCGCCACCAGGATCTCGCCAGCGCTCGCGCACGCCAGCACGACCAGCCATTCCCGGCCCGTCAGCGCTGCCGAGCTGAAAATCGCCGCCATCGGCCGCCAATAAATCGCCAGCAGCAGCGTCAGGACTGAACTGGCGACAGCGCCGACCAGCCACAGGTTGCCAAAGAGCCCGACCTCGAATATCGACCGCCGCTCGGAGCGGCAGTCGAACACGTGGATCAGCTGGGCCGCGACCAGCGTCGCAAAGGCCATCGTCCGCGCCCGTTCCAGCACGTTCGGATCCTGGAACGGCGCCAGGCCCGGTCCGTGCGCCGTCATCAGGCAGCCCGCGAGAAACGCAGTCAGCGTGCCCAACCCAATCAACACGCCGCGCCCGATGATCTTCACGCCCAGCCGCCTGGCAAAGACGCCCTCATCGGGCCGCCGCGGGGGGCGCCGCATCACGTCGGGATCGGGCGTATCCACGCCCAGCGCCATCGCGGGCAGGCCGTCTGTGACGAGGTTGACGAAGAGAATCTGAATCGGCAGCAGGGGTAGCGGCAGGCGCATCACCGCGGCGAGGAACATCGTCAGCACCTCGCCGGTATTGCAGGAGAGCAGGTAGCGGATAAATTTGCGGATATTGTCATAGATGCCCCGCCCCTCCTCCACCGCCGCCACGATGGTCGCGAAGTTATCATCGGAGAGGATCATGGCCGACGCTTCCTTGGTGACGTCGGTGCCGGTCCGGCCCATGGCAATGCCGATGTCCGCCTCCTTGACGGCGGGCGCATCGTTGACACCGTCGCCCGTCATCGCCACGACCTCGCCCCGGGTCCGGAAGGCCCGTACTATGCGCAGCTTGTGCTGCGGAGAGACCCGTGCGAAAACCTTCACGGTCTGGACCGCCGCCACCAGCTCGTCGTCGGAGAGGGTGTCGAGCTCACGGCCGGTCATTGCGCGTCCGTCGGGGCCGGCGATCGCCAGCTCCCGGGCCACCGCCAGGGCGGTCGCCGGGTGGTCGCCGGTGATCATCACGGTGCGAATGCCGGCCCGGGCGGCGGCCTGTACGGCTCGTTTCACCTCGGGGCGGGGCGGGTCGATCATGCCGAAGAGGCCGACAAAGACCAGCTCTCGCTCCCAGGCGGCCGCAGCCATGTCCGGGTCCGACTCGCCGCTGATTGGGACATCGTCAGGCAGGGGCCGGAAAGCGACGCCGAGCACCCGCAGCGCCTCGCCGGCCATCCGCTCATTCTCGGCGAGAATGGCGGTGCGCAGCTCGCTGGTGAGCGGCTGGACCCTGCCGTCGAGCAGAATCTGGTTGGAGAGTTCCAGCACGGTGTCTGGTGCGCCCTTCACATGGATGGCGGTCTCGCCGGCGTCGCCACGCACAATCACAGACATGCGCCGCCGCTCGGATTCAAACGGGATCTCCAGCAGGCGCCGGTGGCTGTCCCGCAGCGAATCGGTCCGGTAGCCGGCCTTGGTGGCGGCAACGATCAGCGCGCCCTCGGTCGGATCGCCCTGGATCGACCAGCCCTGTGCCGGTGCCGGCGCTCCCGCACCGCGCACCTTGCGTGACAACAGCACTCGCCGCCCGCCGCCGCCGTTGGCGACCAGCTGGGCGTTGGCGCAGAGCACGGCGGACTTGAGTGCCTGCGCCAGCCCGGGCTCTTCCTGCGGGCGCACGGCGCCGCCGCCATCCACCAAAAAATCGCCGGACGGACGGTAGCCGTCGCCGGTCACGTCATACCGCGTTCCGCCGGCCCAGGCCGCCCGGACCATCATCTCGTTCTTCGTCAGTGTGCCCGTCTTGTCGGAGCAGATCACCGTGGCGCAGCCCAGCGTCTCGACTGCCTGGAGCCGCCGCACGATCGCGTTCCGCTTGATCATCCGCTGCACACCGAGGGCGAGCGCCACCGTCACAATGGCCGGCAGGCCCTCAGGAATGGCGGCCACGGCCAGCGACACGCCGGCCAGGAAAAGCCGCGAAAGCTCGCTCTTCGTCAGCTGCGGCGATGTGAGGATGCCTGTCACCACCACCAGTGCGCAGACGAAGAGGCAGCCGACAACGAGCCACTTGCCCAGTTGCTCAAGGCGGCGCTGGAGCGGCGTCTCCTCCACTGCCATCTCCTGCATCAGGCCGGCAATGCGGCCCATCTCCGTCGACATGCCGGTCTCCACCACCACACCCACGGCCCGCCCGCGGGTGATGGTCGTCCCCATGTAGACCATGTTTTTGCGGTCACCGAGGGTCGCGTCCTCGCTTCCGGTCCAGCCGGCACTCTTGCGCACGGGCAGCGACTCGCCGGTCAGGGCCGCCTCCTCTACCTCCAGGCTCATCACATCGAGCAGGCGGCTGTCGGCCGGGACCTTGTCGCCCGCCTCCAGCAGCAAGATGTCGCCCGGGACGACATCAGCAGCGGCCACCTCCGCCTCCTCGCCATCGCGCCGCACCCGGGCCGTCGGGGCGGCCAGCTGTTTGAGCGCCTCCAGGGACTGCTCGGCACGGTACTCCTGCACAAAACCGAGAATCGCGTTGATCGCTACGATCACGACGATGGTGATCGCATCCGCCGTCTCACCCATGGCGTAGGAGAGCGTGGTCGCAGCCAGGAGCACCAGGACCATGAAATCCTCGAACTGGGCCAGCAGGATGCGCCACCAGGGAGTCTGTTCAGCGGCCTTGAGCAAGTTCGGGCCGGTCTCACGGATGCGCTGCTCGTGCTCGCGACTCGTCAGCCCGGCGCCGGGCTCCACGGCCAGCTGCGCCAGCACGGCGGCGGACTCCAGCCGGTGCCATGGCTGCGCCTGATCGACGGGTCGGACTCGTTTCGGGGGGCGGGTAGCCATAGGTAGCGTCACCTCTTGGTCATGCCTGTCTCGGGCATAAAAAAGCCCGGCGGTATGGTTGGACTTCCCTCCACCATACTCGCCGGGCTCTTCAGTTAGACCGCCTGTCCCGATGCT
>JAQBPS010000495.1 GCA_028287415.1 Bacillota bacterium
CAAATAGCCGCTGTGGCTCGACGCCACAGCGGCTATTTGCTTTCAGAGGGCTGCGCTGCCGGGCCCGACCGCCATGTGGGTCGGGTATTGCCGGTCATACAGGTAGTACCGGACTGCGACCCGGGCAAAACCCACGAAATCGGGGAATCCCCGGTCCAGCAGCTGGAGGTCGAACGGTTCGGCGCTGCCCCAGCGCTCGCTGAACCACTGCGTGAGCGCCTCCGGCGAGACGGCCCCGGGGTTGAACTGCGGATTCGCGGCTTCATAGCGCCGATAGAGAGCGGTCATGCGGCGGAACCGCTTTCGGGCTGCCCGGTAGAACCCAGCGACCTTCAGGGCTGTCACAAGCGGCTCGGTCCAGCGGATGCCGGGCGTGAGATGAAGCGCGCGCAACCCGGCTCTGGCGAGGCACTCCTGCGGTGACAACGAGGCTTGTTCCTGCTCGCTGACCCAGTGCGACAGCTCCGGGGGGTACTGCTCGGCGCTCTCCGCGAAGCCCTGCGCGACGAGCAGCGCTGCCACCGACAGCGCCGAGGGGTCAGCCAGGGCGCCCAGCGCTTCACGCCGCAGGTGCGCCACGAGCTCACCCTCGGTGAGCAAGCGGGCGGACAGCCAGGCCTGGTACGCCCCCGCCCGCAGGAGGGAGCGTTCGGTGCGGAAGCGCTCCAGCAGGACCTTGTCAGGCGGCGGCTCCAGGCCGTGCTGCTGCGCCGCGAGCGCTGTGAGCGCGCACAGCGACACATGCCGGTGAAAGGTGGGGTAGCTCACGCTGCCGACCTGGCACATGGCCAGTACGTCCTGGTCCGTCACGAACAGATCGCCAGTCTGGCTGCCGCACGCGTTCTGCTCCCACTGCACAAGCCAGGTCGTGCGGTAGATCTCGGCTGGCGGCGCTGTTTCAGCGGTCGGCTCGCGCACTTCCGCGGCTAGGCGAGTCAGCAGTGCGACGGCATCGCGGTGCTTCAGATCGTCGTGGTGGTCCCGCAGGAAGGCGCGCAGGCCCTGACACTCCGGCGCCGGCACGCCGAGCGATTCAGCCCGGCGCAACAGCCGGGCATAAGTCCGCTCCACGAACGGGATGGACCGCGCATAGTCAACGAGCTGGTCACAGGTTGCCGGCGCGATGACGCCGGCCGCAACCGCCCGCCCGAGGTTGTGCCGGATGTTTACCAGGGCCTCGGTCAAGGGGCGGCTCCCCTCTGACTCCGGCAGGTGCAAGAGTGCGACCTCGTCATCGGCCTCCAGTTCACCGGACGCGTACTGCCGGTATACCTCGCCGACGCCGGTCATGCCGAACGGCGCCAGTTCAGCGGCACGCAGGGCGCCCATGCTGGAAGCGCCAAAGACCCGGACGCCGCGCTCGAGCAGCACAAGGATCTCCTTATGCCTCACGGAGGGCCGCTGGCGGAAGAAGCCGTCGATGATGCCTACGGTATCGCCGGCTGCAGCCGCAAGCCGCAAGAGGTCGCCGGCAGCGACCGGGGGGAGAAGGGTGCACCCGGGCAGCAGCCGTTGGGCTTCTTCCCGGGAGATGCTGGGACCAATGAAGAGATAACACTTGGCCATCAATGTGCCCCCTCATCCTGTAAACCCGGCGCCAGCACCCGTGCGACCGGAATATCCAGGTCCGCCCGGGTGAGGTCGACTGCGAGCGGGGAGAACCCCGTCTGGCGGTGGACCCGGTGCACGAGGTCATCCAGGTCAGTTGTCAGGTCGCTGGCGAAGCCCGAGTGAATCTGCTGGAAATCGGCCTGTCCTGCCGGCAGGGACGGCTCCTGCTGTGTGCCGCGCTCCAGCCCCCGGACCCAGGCATAGGCCGGGTCCCCCAGGTCATCACGCGCACCGGCCACCACGGTGAGCCGCACCTGCGCGGCCTCCGACAGCGCCCGTGAGAGTGCAACCGCCTTGTCCAGGTGGCACCCGGCGCCGGAGAAGATGTCGGGCAGGTCCGGCGAGTAGATCGCGACATGAAAGCAGGGGACGCCCGTGGGTCCCGTCGCATCGTAGATGAGCGGACGCACGCCCGCCGCGGCAAAGCGGCTGAGCAGCGTCTCACATTCGGGCGACAGCACGGTTTCGGGACGCACGTACCGGTCGTGAGGCCAGCCGGCCCGGCGCCAGTGCTCGAGCGAATCCCGTTCCACCACCTCGTAAAGGCCGTGCAGCACGGCCTCTGTCAGGGTGTTGCCGCTGGCGAGCCCGTTCGAGTTGAGCTCAAAGAGTGGCACGCCCAGGGTCATCTGCCGCGAAAAGTCGAGCACGGCGAGCGCAGCGGGTACATAACAGGTCTCACCGGTGAGCAGTGCCGTTCCCGCCACCCAGTCCAGGGCCAGACCCGGATGGAGGAAATGCCGTTTCTTCAGTGCCAGCTGGTACGGGTCATAGGGGAGGGTGGGCAGCATGTCACGCAGGCGAGTCCGCCGCACCGCAGCGGGCCGGAACTCCTCAGCGTGCCAGAGTTCGATCGACTCCATCATGGCCGAGACCTTGGCCAGCAAGGGCGTGATCCCTTTGCCCTGGGAGAGTGAGAGCGTGCGGGCGTTTGGCCGGATCGCCTGGTAGACCGGAATGCCGATCCGGTCGAGCCAGGTGACATCTGCGACCCGGGTAATGCCTACGTGCCGGGCAACCGGGGTGATGCGGGCAAGGGTTTCCTCCGGCGGGCAGGCGCGGTGCGTGCCGCTGTGTACCCGCTTGCGAACCGAAGCGGCCTGCGCTTCGCTGAGAACCGTCGTTGTGACAGCCACCGTGAGCAACCCCCTTATCGCGCCGCACCACCGGAAACGAGCGGCAACTGCTCGTTGATCCAGTGCTGCAGGCCGCCTCTGAGGTTGTACGCCCGACGGAACCCCGCCCGCCGCAAGGCATAGCTGGCCCGCGCACTCCGCTGGCCCACCGTACAGACAAGAATGGCCGGCTGTCGCGGGTCGATTTCCCGGAACCGTTGGGTGATCTCGCTCATGGGGATGTGGCGGCTGCCGGGAATGTGGTATCGGTCGAACTCATACGACTCGCGCACGTCGATCCACTGCACATCAGGGACGCCCACGAACGAAGCGACGTCGGCCGGTCTGACGTCGTCTGCCTGCGGATCGGTCCAGACCGGCAGCGGCGGTGGCGCTGGCGCTTCTGCCAGTTCCAGGGCCAGATCGGCCGGGGCGGCCTGGCAGTACTGTGGCAGGTCGTAGGGCCGGAGAATTGTGGGCTGCTCCCCGCAAACGGCACAGGACGGGTTGCGGCGCCGCTTCAAGGTGCGGTAGGTACCGGCGAGCGCATTGAAGAGCACAAGCCTGTCGTCGGCCACGCTGCCGGCGCCCAGGATGATCTTGACGGTCTCCAGGGCCTGCCACGTCCCCATGTGCCCGGCCATTGCGCCAATGACGCCTGCCTCCGCGCAAGAGGGGACGCTGTCAGCCGGGGGCGGGGTGGGGTACAGGCACCGGTAGCAGCCCTTCCCGGGCATATAGACGCTCGCCTGGGCCTCCCACATGAGAATGGAGGCGTCAACCAGCGGCTTTTTCAAAATCACGCAGGCATCATTCACCACGTAGCGGGTGGTAAAGTTGTCGCATCCGTTCACGATCACATCGTAGGGGGCGATCAGCTCCAGCGCGTTCTGCGCGTCCATGAGGACCGGGTGTACCCGGACATCAATGTGCGGATTCAGCGCCAGCAGGTGCTCCCGGGCGGAGTCGACCTTGGGCCGGCCCACGTCGGCGGTGGTATGCAGCACCTGCCTTTGCAGGTTGCTCAGATCCACGCGGTCGCCGTCGACCACGCCGAGGGTGCCTACCCCAGCCGCCGCAAGGTAGAGCGCGGCGGGTGAGCCCAGACCGCCCGCACCGATCAGCAGGACGCGGGCTTCCTTGAGCGCGCTTTGGCCGAGCACGTCCACCTCGCCGAGCAGGATGTTGCGGCTGTACCGGGTCAGCTCCGCCTCGGACAGCAGCGGCCCGGAGCCGCCCGCCATGGCGAGGAGCACCCAGACTTCGCTGGCCTCGGTTACCTGCGTGTCGAGCCCCGAGAGGTCCTGAATGTTGGTATCGCCGAGGTAGATGTTGTAGTAGCTGCGCAGTTCGCGGTCTTCATCGACCATGGTTTCAGCGAGGGCGGGAAACCGGTGAAACAGCTCGTCCAGCGCGTGGCGGACGGTCGTGCCGCGAACATCCACCGCAGATTGATCTTCAGTGTGCTTGCGGTACACGGACGGAACGAAAATCCTGGCCATACTCTTCCCCTGCCTTCTCCTTGCTTTTGAGGCGCAAAGTTTGTACGGCTCAATTGTAAGAGAGTCGCGATGGCTGTGACTCACTTGACGTGTCAAGTTCAGCACCTGTCGCCCTGAACGGGGCCGACGCGTGTGTATAGCGGAACAGCCGAATTGGGCAGCCCGCTTGCGGTGGGGTCCGGTCGCATTCATGGGCGAGCGATGGCATCGCATCGCTGACGGCCGGGTTCGGAATCGGCCGTTTTGACGTCAAGTCGACTCCGGCACGAACCCGCTCTTGCC
>JAQBPS010000505.1 GCA_028287415.1 Bacillota bacterium
TCAAGTCGCACAAGCTCGACCGCAGCAAGATCGATCCGGTGGCACTCCGCCAGATGTGTGCCGATTACGCCAAGAGCTGGGTGCAGAATCACACAGAGGGCTTCATCCGGTTCGGCGTCCGGGGCGACTGGGAGAATCCCTATCTCACCCTGCAGCGTGAGTACGAGTCCAAGGAGATCGGCGTCTTCGCGGCGATGGCGACGCAGGGCCACATCTACCGCGGCCTGAAGCCCGTCTACTGGTGCGCTGTCGACGAGACCGCCCTCGCCGAGGCCGAGGTCGAGTATGCCGACAAGACCTCCTATTCAATCTACGTGCGCTTCCCCGTCGTCGATGGCAAGGGCAAGCTGCCCGAGGGCGCCGGCCTGGTGATCTGGACGACCACCCCCTGGACGATGCCGGCCAACATGGCGATCGCCCTGCATCCGGACATCACGTACGGCCTGTACGCCACCGAGAAGGGCGACATGCTGCTGGCGACGGAGCTCGCTGCCAAGGTTTTCGAGGCGATCCAGGTCGCACCGGGCCAGCTGAAGGAGACCTTCAAGGGTTTCGAGCTGGAGGGCGTCACCTACCGCCACCTGCTCTTTAACCGGGTCAGCCCCGTGATCCTGGGCGACCACGTCACCACTGAGGACGGCACCGGCGCCGTTCACACCGCCCCCGGCCACGGCCACGAGGACTTCGCAGTCGGCCAGCAGTACGGCCTTCCGGTGCTGAATCCGGTCAACGACAAGGGCGTCTTCACTGACGAGGCCGGTCCCTTCGCCGGCCTGTTTTACGAGAAGGCAAATCCCGTGATCATCGCGGCGCTTGAGGAGGCCGGCATGCTGCTGGCCCAGGGCAAGATTCGCCACTCGTACGCCCATTGCTGGCGCTGCAAGAACCCGGTCATCTACCGGGCGACCGTCCAGTGGTTCGCCAAGGTGGAGGGCTTTATGGATGCCGCCCTCCAGGCGATCAACCAGGTCCAGTGGGTCCCCGAGTGGGGCTCCAACCGGATCCGCAACATGATCGAAGGTCTGTCCGACTGGTGCATCAGTCGGCAGCGCGCCTGGGGCGTGCCGATCCCGATCCTGACCTGCGAGTCCTGCAATGAACCCTCGTTTAAGCAGGAGGTATTCGACCGGGTAGCGGAGGTGGTCCGGCTCGAGGGCACCGATGCCTGGTGGCAGCGCCCGGCCGAGGACTTCTACCCTGAGGGGGGCCTGGTGTGCGAGCATTGCGGCGGGACCCATTTCCGCAAGGAGAAGGATATCCTGGACGTCTGGTTCGACTCCGGCTCCAGCCACGTGGGCGTCCTGGAGAACCGCCCCGGGCTCGCCTGGCCCGCCGACCTCTACCTCGAGGGTTCGGATCAGCACCGTGGCTGGTTCAAGTCGTCCTTGCTCACGTCGGTCGTCGCCCGGGACGGCAAGCCGCCGTACAAGGCGGTGCTGACCCACGGCTTCATCGTCGATGAGCAGGGCCGGAAGATGTCCAAGTCGCTCGGCAACGGCATCAACCCGATGGAAGTGATCAAGCAGTACGGCGCCGACATCCTGCGGCTGTGGGTCGCCTCGACCGACTATCGCGGCGATGTGGCGGTCTCGCAGGGCATTATCAAGCAGACGGCGGAGGCCTACCGCAAGATCCGCAACACCCTGCGCTATCTGCTGGGCAACTTGAACGACTTCAACCCGGCGACCGACACGGTTGCGCGGGCGGAGATGCTCGAGATCGACCGCTGGGCGATGCACAAGCTGCAGGAGGTCGCCGGCAGGGTTAACCAGGCCTACAACGACTACGAGTTCCACCTGGTCTACCACACGGTCAACAACTACTGCTCGGTCGACCTGTCGGCCGTCTACCTGGATGTGCTGAAGGACCGGCTGTACACGAGCCGGCCCGGTTCGCTGGAGCGGCGCAGCGCCCAGACGGTGCTCTATGCCGTGGCGGATGCCCTGGTCCGGATGCTTACGCCGATCCTGTCCTATACGTCCGAGGAGGCGTACGGCTACCTGCCGAAGCCGGCAGATGCCCCCGTGACCAGCCAGCTGCTCCGGATGCCTGTGGCCGATCCGACCTTTGTCGATGAGGACCTGGCCGATCGGTGGCAGCGGCTGCTGGATGTGCGTGAGGCGGTCCTTTCGGTGCTGGAGAAGGCCCGTGCCGGCAAGCACATCGGCTCGCCCCAGGAGGCGGCGGTCAACCTGTACGTGAGCGGCGACCTGGCTGAGCTGCTGCGGACGTATCTTGCCGACCTGCCCGGCCTCTTCATCGTGAGCGATGTGAAGCTGTTCAGCGGCGGTGAGGCGGCGCCGGCCGGCGAGTACGTGGGCAAGGGTGCCGGCGACCTGACGGTCGAGGTGCTGCGGGCCGGCGGCGATAAGTGCGAGCGGTGCTGGAACTACCGGGAGCTTGGTGCGGTGCCTTCGCACCCGACGCTCTGCGAGCGGTGCGCCGGCGTGGTCGTGAGCCTGAACGTGGAATAACAAGCAAAGGGCACTCCCGATCTGGGAGTGCCCTTTCCAATTGAAGTTATTCATATTTGAACGCCCGAGTCCCAACCTCAACATGCACACAAAAGTGAACATCCGTGCAGATGCCGTGGGTCCCGCGGCCGCAGGCAGACGGCGGCGATGCTGTAGCTTGTGTGGGAGTATGGGCGGGAGTTTTTCTTTATCTAACACGGATTAGCGCTGATTACACAGATTACACTGATTTATCTGTGTAATGATCTTGGGGTCGGGATTCAGGTGTTAAAAATATATATTTAAACACCCCAGTCCCGACCTCGAGATGCACACCAAAATGAAAATGCGTGCAGATCAGTGTTCATCCGTTGTAATCCGTGATAAAAAATGTCCGGAAGGCACCCTTACCCCGTTCCCACGGTTGCGGTACCCCAACCGGGAGTGCCCTTTTACCGTACCTGCGAAGGAGTGTCACTTCTTTTCTTGTGAATCGGCACGCTCAGGCAGCTTGTTGTAAGTGCCCTCAGGCGTCTCTTCCAGCAGCTCTTTGGCGTCCTTCCGGGCGATGTGCGTCCGCTTCGCCACCTTTGGGTCATGGGCCACTGCTTGCATCAGTTTGAACTGTTTCTTGCTCCTGATCGGCATGATTACCCACTCCTTCTTGTGACTCTCAGTTGTCTGCGTGCGTATCATCACGACGGGCCGGGTGGCGCCATCGGCGGGGCGATTGATCTAGGACGGGTTGGGCGGATCGATCGGCGGCCGCACCGGGACCACGAGCAGGTTCCTGGCTGCATCGTACCGGGGCGTCCCCTCCGAAGCCGCGCCGGCCGGCGGCAGCGAGGGCAGGACGCAGCAGCCGTAGAGGAAGGAGCCGTAGGAGGCGTACAGCGTGCCGTTGATCAGCCGTGCCGGCACAGCAGCGGTCTGCGGCTGGGTGCCGAACGCACTCATTTCGATCTGCCACGCCGTGGTCCCGGCGGTGTAGCGGAGCGCCGCCTCGCCATAGTGGTCCAGGTAGAGGCTCTGCATCACCGGATTCCACTGCCACTTGCCAGGCTGCCCGGCGTAGAACTTGCCGGCTTGAGCAGCGTAGTACTCACGGGCGGTATCGTAGACGGGCTTGATCGGCACCAGCGGCACGGCGCCATCGAACACGACCGGGACCGAGAGCGGGATCTGCTTGTAGTGCCAGCCGGTGCCATCGTAAGGCAAGGTCACCTCAACCTGCACGGTCGCCCCGGGGTTGGCGCCGGCGGCTGCCTTCGCCTTCACCCGCTGGGCGACCACGACTGCCTCGGCACGGGTCAGAGGCACTTCCGTCCTGATGCTCCCGTCCGGGTAACCGGTCACGACCCCCGAGTCAGCGGCCACCTTTACCCAGCTGCGGGCCCAGGCCGGCACCGTGCTCGCATCCGTGTAGGGCAGGGCGGGCGGCTGCGCTGCCATCGCCTGCGCCGGCTGGACCAGGCCGAGGGTGCGGCCTGCCATGATCATCAGTTCGCGGCGGTTGGTCAGTTTGTCGGGCTCATAGCCCCGTGCGTCATAATCTGCGGCCACGACCAGGCCGTGTGCGAGCGCGACATCCATCCAGCCCTGCGTTTGCAGCCAATGACTGGCCGGGATGGCGGGCTTCCGCGGGACGGCGGCGATGGCCCGCAGCTCAGCTGCCGTGGGGCTCTGGGGGCTCAGCCCCTGCACCGCCAGGAGCAGCTTGACGAACTCGGCCCGTGTCACCGGCTCTTCCGGC
>JAQBPS010000542.1 GCA_028287415.1 Bacillota bacterium
CGCTCGTGCTGCAGCCCCGGTGTTGCCCCGGTCGGCTTCCAGGATCAGCGAGCCGTGGAGCAGCGGCAGGATGTCCTCGTCTATTCCACGCCAACCCTGAAGGAGGCGGTGGAGGTGACAGGCCCGATCTCGGTGACGCTGTATGCAGCGTCGTCCGCCCCTGACACGGACTTCACCGCCAAGCTGGTCGACGTGTACCCGGACGGCCGGGTCATCAACCTGAACGACGGCATCGTCCGGGCCAGTTTCCGCAACTCCCTGTCCGAGCCTGAGCTGATCGAGCCGGGGCGGATCTATCGCTACAACATTGAGGTCTGGCCGACCAGCAACCTGTTTAAGGCGGGCCACCAGATCCGGGTCGAGATCTCCAGCAGCAACTTCCCGATGTATGACCGCAACCTGAACACGGGGCACATCCTCGGGCAGGACAAGCAGATGCAGGTTGCACAGCAGCTGATCGTCCACGACGCCATGCATCCGTCGCAGATTACGCTGCCCATTATGACAGTGCCGCTGAGCGACTAGCCTTCAGGTCAGCAACGAGGACCCGGACGCGGCTACGGCCACGTCCGGGTCCTTTTGCGCCGAAATCAGCCGACCAGGCCGCCGTAGGTGCTGGCCCGGCGGTTGCACAGCCGGTACTCGCGCACCTGCCGCACAAGGTCGATATCGCAGTCGTGCAGGATCATGCCCTCAGTTACATCTGCATCCGCGACGATGCGCCCCGTCGGATTGCAGATGATGGACCCGCCGTAGCATTCGGTATCGGCGACCGGGCCGATCTTGTTCGTTGCGGCGACGTAGACGCCGTTTTCGAGCGCCCTCATCTGATGGTACATCCGGAAGACCTCCGGCTCACTCCACGGCTCCCAGCGCTCGCCTTTGGCGTCGCTGGAGTTCGGCGTCATGATCACGTCCGCCCCCTGGACCGCAAGGAGCCGGGCGACCTCGGGGAAGCGCTTGTCGAAACAGATCATGATGCCGATGCGGGCGAAGCCCAGGTCGAAGACCGGGTACTCACTGCCGAGCCGGTGATTCCACTCGGGCCAGGCATGGCTCTTGCGGTAGATGCCGGCAATCTCGCCGGTGGGGCTGAGCAACGGTGCTGTCACATAGGGCCCGTCCTGCCCTTGCTCCATCAGGCAGGGGATCACATAGATACCGGCGTCGCCCGCGGCGTGACGGAGCCGGGTGACCGTTGGCCCATCCAGCGGCTCCGGCCCATCGCCCACGGCGAGCTCGGGAAAGAGCACGATCTGGGCGCGTTCCGTCGCCGCCTGATCAATAAACGCAAGATGCTTGTCCAGGTTCTCGGCCGGGGTTCCCATCCGCAGCTGCACCGCCGCAATTCGCACCGTTCGGCCCGCCATCTCACACACCCCCGTCCAGAATGCGCCGCATCTGCCGGACCCGTTCTGCTGATACTGCCGCGCCAGGTAGCTGCGGGTCACGGACCGCGGTCGCTGTGTGGAGCGCCTGAGCCTCGGTTTCGCCCAGGATGGCAGCGGCGTTCCCAAGCGTGACGCCGGCGCCGACCATCACTTCGACGCCCGATGCCTGCTTGATGAGAGCCCGCAGCATGGCAATCGCAGCTTGCGGCTGGCCGCTGCCGCCGCTCGTCAGCACTCGCTCGATGTAAGGCAAGGTGGCCAGGTGCAAGAGCGCCGAACGCTTGTCGCTGAGTTCATCGAATGCCCTGTGGAACGTGGCGGGCACTGCGCCTGCTTGTAGCACGGTGCGAAGGGTTTCCTCATCGATAGCGCCGGCGGCAGTGAGGGCGCCGACCACCAGCCCGTCAGCGCCCAGATCCCGTGCCATGCGGGCTTGCGCTGCCATGGTCGCCACCTCACCGGGATCGTAGACAAAGGAACCGCCCCGGGGCCGGATCATCACGTAGAGCGGCAGTGCGGTGGCCTGCCGCACTGCTCGAATTGTATCAGCGGACGGTGCGATGCCCCCGGCGCTCAGCTCAGCCACCAGTTCAAGCCGGTCCGCACCGCCTGCCGCGGCGGCTACTGCATCCGCCGCCGACGCGACGACTACCTCCAGCGTAATGCGCATGCCGCTATGTCCCTCCCGCCTAATGGGTGCTAACCTGCCAGCCGGTAAGGCCGCAGGTGCCGGCCGGAATGGTCACGACATACGTGGAGTCGACAAACAGTTCCCGGCCATCGTCCGTGGCGCCGAAGGCGTGCGTGTTCCCGACCGGGACACCTGGAAGCCGCGCTTGCACATCCGCCGCGGGCAACGTGTCTGTGAGCGCGTCCCGGCTGGCGTCGTAGTAAATCAGGGCCCACGTCGCACCGGGGTCCAGGCCGCCAGTCATCAGGACACCGCCCCGGCATCCCTCGAGCCGCTGAAATGACGAGAACCAACCGCCCCGCTGGTCGCCCCTCGTCTTTTCAGCCAGTTTCGTGGCCCTGTCCGGCCACCTGCTCGCTACCGAACTGGCGGGCAACCCATCGAGCATGAGGGTGACCGCTTCCTGCGCGACCTTGGCCGCTGCCTGGCTGCGCATGTACGGCAGGCTGACCAGCCCGATGGCCCTGGTGTTGACGGTAATTTGCCGGCGTCCTTCAGAACACCCGCCTTTGCAGAAGTCGTCTGTGATGATGACATTTACCGCCTCTGCGCCGGGGGAGAGGACCTTGTTGCGGTCCACCGGCATGCCCTGCGTGAATAGCATGGACGCCGTGATTTGCCGCGTCGCGATGACCGGGGTCCAGATCGCCTTGTCGTCATCGATATGAATGGCGATGAAGGGATTGCCGCTGCTGTCCTCCGGGAGCTTGGTGGCAAAGCGAATGTCATCAAAGTGGAGTTCCTTGGCCTCGATCGCACCAGGCAATTGTTTTCTGAGCGCGCCGGCGAGCGACAGATCACCCGATAGATACACGGTCAGCTTGTTCCCTGGTGACCCCGGCTGACCCTCCCCGCTCGCCATTGTCTGCTCTGAGTCCACGTGTTCTGACGTGTAGGCAGCGTGTAAGTCAACAAGCAGCAGTAGCAGCGCCAACGCAGTGATGCCCGCCAATGCGACCCTGCGGAACCGTGTCATGCTTGGACCCTCCTACCGGAAAGCAGGTCGGCAACCGGTATTTATTTCCGGCTTTTCATGCGGATTACCTGCTCTCTGCACGCAGCAGCGTGGAGGGAACGGCGAGGGTCAAATGGTGTAGAACAGCCGCCAGAGGATCAGTACCGACGCCAAGGCGACGATAGTGTCAGCGATGCCGCTTTCCGGACCGGCCTCGCCCCCCGTCAGCCATGTCGGACCCCGTGGCTCAAGCTGAAACCAGCGACCAACGTGGCCGCCGCCGTAAATGGGGTAGCCCAGAATTGGCCACTGCATCAGGTTC
>JAQBPS010000550.1 GCA_028287415.1 Bacillota bacterium
GCGACCACAACGGGAACCGCGTCTACGGCGACTACATGCGCCAGGCCTATACCGACGCGGAGATCCAGGAGCTGGGCGCCTATATCGAGCCGGTGCGGGATGAGCTCTTTACTTATGTCGGGCTGCAGCATTTGACAGACCGATACTTGATCAGGGGCTTCGGCGGGGAAGTGCTGGAACTGCCCCAGGAGCGTTACATGAATATCGCCATGCATCTGGCCAGCAAGGAGCAGGACAAGCTCCACTGGGCCAGGCAGTTCTACGACGTGCTCTCCAAGCAGGAGATGACCGTGGCCACTCCAACCTTTAAGAATGCGGCCACAGCCTTCCCCCAGCTCTCAAGCTGTTTCATCGACACGGTTGACGACTCCCTCCAGTCCATCTACGACACCAATGCCTCCTTCGCCCAGGTCTCGAAGTTCGGCGGGGGCATGGGGATCTACATTGGCAAGCTACGCGCGCGCGGCTCCGCCATCCGGGGGCGGAAGGGTGCTGCCGCCGGCGTTGTCCCATGGGTCCGCAACTACAACGATACGGCCGTGGCCGTTGATCAGCTGGGCGCGCGCAAGGGCGCCGTCTCCATCTGGCTGGATGTGTGGCACGCGGAGATCTTCGAGTTCCTCGCCCTGAAGCTGAACAACGGCGACGACCGGATGCGGGCCCATGACATTTTCCCGGGGGTCTGCCTGCCGGACGCCTTTATGCGGGCCGTCGAGAACGATTGGGAATGGAGCCTGTTCTGCCCGCACGACATTCGGGCGGTGATGGGCTTCAGCCTTGAGGACTACTGGGGGGCGGAATGGGAGACCCGCTATGCGCAGTGCGTCGCGAACCCGGACCTCTCCCGGACCCAGATCAAGGCGAAAGAGATCATCAAGGCGATGCTGAAGAGCCAGTTTGAGACGGGCGGCCCCTTCGTCTTCTACCGTGATACGGCGAACCGCCTCAATCCCAACAAGCACAAGGGCATGGTTTACTGCTCGAACCTCTGCACAGAGATCATCCAGAACGGCAGTCCCACCCGCCTTGTGCAGCGGCACACCGAGGGCGACGTGATCACCTATCAGTTCGAAGCGGGCGACTTCGTCGTCTGCAACCTTTCCTCGGTAAACCTGGGCAAGGTGAACACGGAGGCGGCCATTGCCAGGGTCGTGCCGCTGGCCGTGCGGATGATGGACAACGTGATTGATCTGAACTTCTACCCCGTGCCACAGGCGGGGATTACGAACAAGAAGTACCGGGCGATCGGTCTCGGCACCCATGGGTATCATCAAATGCTGGCCGAGGCCGGGATTGACTGGGAGTCCGAGGCGCATGTGCTCAGGGCGGATGAGGTGTACGAGCGCCTGAATTACCATGCCGTAAAGGCCTCGATGGCGCTGGCAACGGAGAAGGGTCGCTACCCGCTGTGCGCCGGCTCAGATTGGGCAACGGGCCAGTACTTCCGGCTGAGGCATTATGAGTCGGATGAGTGGCAGGCGCTGGCCAGGGACGTCGCTCAGAACGGCATGCGCAACGCCTACCTGTTCGCGATCGCCCCTACCGGATCCACCTCTTTGCTTTGTGGCACGACAGCCTCGATCGACCCGGTGTATGACCGGGTCTACAACGAGGGGAAAAAGGATCAGGTGATTCCGATCGCGGCGCCCGGGCTCTCGCCCCAAACCTTCTTCTACTACCGGCCTGCGCATCAGATTGATCAGCAGTGGTCGATCAGGGCAGCGGGGGCGCGCCAGCGTCACATCGACCAGAGCCAGTCCTTCAACCTCTATATCAGGCCGGATATCAAGGGGAGGGAGTTCCTCAACCTGTACATGCAGGCCTGGAAGCATGGCTTGAAGACCGTCTATTACGTCCGCTCGCGCAGCCTGGAGCTGAGCGAGGCGGAGTGCGAAGCCTGTCAGGCATAACGGGAGGGCGCTTTCAGTGGAACTGCTAAATGAGCGGAAGTTGCTCTTCAACGAAACCGGGGAGCGGGAGTGGAGCAAGCGCCGGATCGTGGGGGGCAACCCCACCAACATCATGGAACTGACGAATGTGAAATACGAGTGGGCCACTCGGCTCGCCGACATGATGTTGAAGAACTTCTGGATGCCCGAAGAGGTGTCGTTGCTGAGCGATGCCAAGGAGTATCTTACGCTGTCGCAGGAGGAGCAGTGGGCCTACGACCGGATGCTCTCCTTCGTCATTTTCATGGACTCGCTTCTGACGGTATCGATGCCGAACCTGATCAACTATGTGACGGCGCCCGAGATTAACCTCTGCCTCTCGATCCACAACTTCCATGAGGCGCTGCACTCGAAGTCCTACGGGTATGTGTTGGAGTCGGTGCTGCCTGCCGAGCGCCGTCAGCCCATCTACGACCTGTGGCGCGAAGACCGGAACCTCCTGGAACGCAACCGCTATATCGCCAACACGTTCCAACAGTTTGCGGACCACCCGACGGACGCGAACTTTGTGCGGGCCTGCATGGCCCAGTACGTCCTGGAAGGCATCTACTTCTACTCCGGGTTCGCCTTCTTCTACGCCCTGTCGCGGTTGGGGAAGATGATCGGCACCGCGACGGAGATCAAGTTCATCAACCGCGACGAGATTACCCATGTGGCGGTCTTTCAGAACCTGCTCAACGGTCTGCGGAAAGAGCGCCCGGAGCTGTTTACGGCCGCGTTCGATGCCGAACTGCGGGGGATGATCAGGCAGGCGGCGGAGCACGAGATGGCCTGGGCGGCATACTGTGTGGGCGAGCGGATTCAAGGGCTGTCTGCTACCCTGCTTCAGGGCTATGTCAAGCATTCGGCAGACCAGCGTGCCCGGGCGCTGGGCCTGGAGCCGCTGTTCGGCAATCATCCCAACCCGATCAAATGGGTGGAGTCGTTCGCCAACTTGAATGAAACGAAGGCGGACTTCTTTGAGACTCGGGTTACCAATTACGCGAAATCCGGAAACCTGCAACTAGACGACCTATAGGAGGCGGTGTGACATGCTGATGGTCTACACGAAGGCCGACTGCCCTGGCTGCCACCAGGTCAAGCGGACCTTGAACTACCTGCGAATTTCGTTTGAGGAGCGGCGGGTCGATGAGACTCCTACGTTGCTCGATCACGTGCGCACGCTGGGTTTCCGTTCCCTCCCGGTCGTCGAGCTTGCGGGGGTTGGCGCTGTGCTGGGCACTGACGCACCCCGGTTAGAGCAGCTGTTACATCGGGGCAATCTGGTGTAGCTGTAGGCAGCGTAAAAGGCCCGGGGCCCTCACGGGGAGCCCTGGGCCTTTGCGTGTCAATCGGTGCGTTCTGCATAACAGGCCCTGCAAGAATGGAGGAAAATCATCGAACCCTGTGAAAGTTTAACAGGCGGCGCAATACGCTGATCGAAGCGCCACCACAAGGAGGAGACCTCTGCCATGGCTACCAACCTTGCTCCCATCCTGAACCGTGCGCTCAGTTACCGCTCGATCGGCCCCTACCGGGGCGGCCGCGTTGTCGCCGTGGCCGGCCATTCGGCCGCCCCGCAGACCTACTACTTCGGCTCGACGGGCGGCGGCGTCTGGAAGACGGAGGACGGCGGCATCACCTGGGGCAATCGCTCGGACGGATTCTTCCAGCGGGCCTCCGTCGGTGCGCTGGCCGTGGCAGAGTCCGATCCCAACGTGATTTTCGCCGGGATGGGCGAAACGACGATCCGGAGCAACGTCACCCTGGGCGACGGCGTCTACAAGTCGACCGATGGCGGGGCGACCTGGCAGCACTCCGGGCTGGCCGGGAGCCAGCAGATCGCCAAGATCCGCGTCCACCCGGCCGATCCCAATACCGTCTATGTGGCGGCCTTTGGCCACATCTTCGGCCCGAACGCCGAGCGCGGCGTCTACCGCTCCACCGACGGCGGCAAGCACTGGGACCAGATTCTCTTCCGCAGCGATCGGGCGGGTG
>JAQBPS010000677.1 GCA_028287415.1 Bacillota bacterium
CGGTGGAGTCGTCATTGAAGAGGGGCTGCGCTGCGGCCTGCCAGTTGGTCGATGCTGCCGTCTGAATCTCAGCAGGGTTGAAGTGGAACTTAAATCCGTACACGCCAGGTCCCACGTCGGTCTGCCAGAAGCTATCGACCGTGGACTTGATAGGCCGGATGAAGCCGAGCTGCGACAGCGCGGGCTCTCCCGGCCGAGCCCCCGTCCTGCCGCCGTACATAGGCGCGGGGTCGTTGTACTGAATGTCGAGGAGGCTGCCGATGATGCCAGTGAGGGGAACCTTGCCGGTGACACCGTCCAACGCGCGCGTCAGGTCGATGCCCGGAGGGAGGTTCGTGGGGAGGTTGCTCAGGGCCTGAATGCCGGGGCTGCCAGCTGCGCCAGCGAGGTCAGTGAGGGTAGGTCCAGGCAGCAGACCGGACAGGTCGTATGGAGTGCCTGAGCCGGTCAGTGGGTTACCGGGAGCGATGATGCCGCTTGCGGTGCCGTTGTACGCCGGACCCAGGGGGTTCGAGGAGGCGGACCCATTGGCCGCCGCTGCATTAGCTGCACGCGTCGTCATTAGCTGCCCACCACTGCATTCATGTAGTTGTTGCCCTCGACCGCGCTCTTCACCAGCTTGACGAAACGCTGGCCCTCGGCTGCTCCCGTGTTCTGGAAAGTAGCATAGATGTGGACCGTGTTACCGCCGGAACCTCCCGAGCCGCCCTGCGTCATGGCACCACGGACAGCGTCAGCGATACGTGTTGGGAGAATCATCTCGCCGTGGTGGACCTTGGCTAGCTGGTCGCTGCTAAGGTTCCACGCACCATCGGCGTAGCCGAGGTAGTTACCATTCTTGTCCTTACGCCCACCAGCCTCGATCATCTGGTCGCCATAATTCTTTTCCGCATAGCGGAAACCGGCGATGATGTTGTCGACTGGGCTCCAGATGTCCGTGTGCCCCGGCAGCGCATAGGCCTTGAACGTGGAGTCGATGGTCTGCATTAGACCCTTCGACGGAGTTCCCTTCTTGGCGTTGGAATCGCTGTTGTTCTGCGCGTGAGGGTTCCCCGAGGACTCGTGCATGATGAGGTTCGTCAGGCCAGAGGCGAAGGTGTTGTAATCCTTGCCTAGGATTCCGAGAGCCTGCTTCTCCCAGTCGGCTAGCGAGCCCGTGGGCATAGCTCCGCTGGGTCCGGCGCTCACGCCCGCCGCAGCAGCGCTAGCCGCACCACTGCTGCCCTTGGAGAAGAGCCCGCCCTTACCCCCGACCCTGGCCAGGTTGGCCGAGGCCGCGTCGGCCCACTTGCTGTTGCCGCCACCGCCACCGCCACCACCGGCCGCACCGGCCGCGTTGGAGCCGGACTTGAGCGCCACGTGGACGTGGTGGTGGTGGTCGGCCATGGTCTCTGCGCCGTAGAAGCCCTCGCCGTCAACCACCTTGCCGTCCTTGATGTTGATGCCACCAGGACCGGCGTAGATAAGCTCAGCTAGCTGCGAGCCGTAGGTATTCGCGAAATACTGGTTGATCGCTAGCAGGCCGGGGCTGTCCCACTCCGGGGACGGGTCGGCCACGTCGATGGCCTCACCCTTAGCGTGGTAGCTCGTGCCGCCGCCCGGCCGGTACGCCGACGTGATGCGAAACGGCTTATTCATGCCCTCGGCCATGCCGAGCAGCTGCGAGATGGTGTTGCCGTCCTTCGGCCCGTTTAGGTCGGTGTTCGGGTCCAGGGAGTAGGCGCGGGAGGCGGCAGAGGAGTCGCCTGTGAAGAAGCCGATAGCGCCACCGATAAGGCCGCCTGCCGCCGCACCCCACGGCCCGGCTGCCATCCCGAGGAGCGCACCCGTCGCCGCGTCGCCCGCGACGTTCGCCAACTTCCCCGCAGTCTTGTGCCCATGAGCACTGAGCGCTGCATCCGCCATACCACCAGCGAGCGCTGGCGCCCCCTTGGCCAGAGTCTTGCCTAGGCCCCCCTTCAGCCGCCCGCCAGCCGTCGCCGCCCCGCCAGCCGCCGCCCCGCCACTACCGCCAGACTTACCGAAGAGACTCTTTAGCACCTCAGCCATGACGGCGTCGTGCAACAGGGACATCAGCCCACCCCCAACGTTGCTCCCGCCGCCCTCCGAGCTGGTGAGCGCCTTTGCGAAGCCCGCCACTGCGGTCGCCGCATCAATCGCGTTCTTGCTCAGGCTCGCCAGCCCGTCCGATGCGGAAGCAGCTGTGTTGTTGCCTGCGATGGTTCCGGCCACGGCACCCGAGAAGCCCTTCGCGGCCAGGCCCGCCGCTGCGCCGGACTTGTTGCGCGAGCTGGTCACGGCGGTGTCCAGCAGACCGGCGGACTTGTTCCAGCCCGCGTCGTTGCTTGCAGCCTGTCCGGTGCTAGCGATACCGAGCATGAGCCGCTGCGCGTCCGCAATGGTGCTGGAGTCGAAGCCCATCTGGGCAAGGAAGTTCGGCACGTTGCCGGACTTGAACGCGGCATTGACTTCGTCGGCAGTGGGAGTGCGCCCCTGCCATAGCCGCTTAACGAGGCTGTTGACGGTGGTATAGAGATCCCCGCCCTTGGAGGCGTCACCCATGCTGATGCCCATGTTGCGCATCGTCATCATGGTCTGCGGGTTGGTAAGCGACGCAGTCATTCCGGCGAACTGCGAGCCGGTCATCCCCGTGGTCTTGCCGAGCATGCTGGCGTTAGCGCCCATGCCCATCTGATCCTTGTAGCTGTACCCCATACCAGTCAGCTGACCGGTCATCGCGCTGAAGTCCTGCGGGTTGGCGATAGCACCACGGAAAGCGCTAGCCAGGCCCATCGGAATGGCGTTGCGCTGCGTGGACGTGGTGGCGCCAGCCATCCCCATGCGCAGTGTGTTGTAGGTCAGGTCGTCAGCAGTGACACCCGAGACACCTGACACCATGGCGCCCGCGACAATCGACCCAGCACCCTTCGCCAGGGTGCCAGTCTTTGACAGCCCGTTGTTATTACCGCCGCCATTGTTGTTGCTGTTGTTCTGCGGGTTGGCGTTATGCAGCGCAGCAGCAGCGACCATCCACGGCATGAGGTTGGCCGCATGCGAACCGCCGTTCGCTCCCCCGCTGTTATTGAGCGAGTTCTGCTGCATGGGGTTGCTCTGCGGCTGAGCCTGCTGCTGCGGCGCCGAGGGTGAAACGTATGCCCCGGTGCGCACGCCCCCCGCCTGGCCGGACGACGTCGGGTGCCACGCCATCAGGTTGGTGGTGTTCCCACCTGCACCTCCGAACGCGGACGTAGCGTTCTTCGCGATGCCCTGCGTCTTCGTCTCGATCTGACTGACGATGCCGAGGATCTGCTCAAGCTGCGTCTTGGCAGCCCGCAGGGAGGGAAGGACTTCAGCACCCTTGTTATCCTGCGGGCTGCCCATAGTGGCCCCGGAGCCACCATCGCCATAGCCGATCACGCTAAGAGCCCCGCTTCCATAGTCCGAGCGCTATCCAATAGGCACGCTCTCGCGGACTCATGCGCTTGATGTCTCTTAGAGTGAAGCCTGTCCAGAGGGACGCGATCACGCCAAACTCGGATGCGTTCCAAATGGGATCAGAAGGCTTGAAACAATCCGGCCAGGCTCAGCGGCAGAGGGATTACCTCGTCGCATGCCTCACAGGGCCGGGTCACCTCCTGGAGGCGTGGGCCAACAGTGCGCTCCATGAGCGCCTTGATGATGGTGTCGCGGTCGGCAACGCCGAGCTTCTTGATCTGCTCGTCGGAGATGACCGGAGTGCTGCCGATGTCGGTCACGCACTTGCGCAGCAGGATGTTGTTGAGGACG
Organism: Bacillota bacterium; assembly: GCA_028287415.1. Lineage (GTDB taxonomy): Bacteria > Bacillota > Sulfobacillia > Symbiobacteriales > Symbiobacteriaceae > RYN-353. The sequence continues at coordinate 3,787 of JAQBPS010000677.1, forward strand.
ACGTAGTTCTGGTCCTCGCTGGCGGCGATGGCGCGCTGCGTCTCACCGGTCGGCAGAGCGATGTAGGCCTTGCGGCCACGCCGCAGCTCGACCTCGAACTTGCGCTGCCGGGGGTCCTCTAGCGCCTTGACCGGAACGTCCTTCTCCAGGTCGATGACGACGTTCTGGTCCTTCTGGCAGGACGGACACCGCACGCTCTCCAGGGCCACGTCAGGGCCGAAGGTGGCGATGCGGATGCCGACGAGGAGCGCGTCGCGGTCACCGGCCAACAGGCGGTCCAGGGTGTCGCGGTCGACGGGCTTGCCGCCGATGCTCTCGACACCGCGCTGCAGGATGACGTCCATGAGGCGGGCGACGCTGTTGCCCGCGCGGGCGATGGCCTCTTCATCCTCGCCGGTCAGTTCGCGGACGATGGCGTCGGTCGTCAGGCCGCCGTGGACATCGAGGAGTCCGGCCGGAAGGGTGACGTTGCAGTCCGGGACGTCGTGAATGACGGGGGCGTTAGTGGGCGCGCTGGCGGCGGCGAGTGCCGTATCTGCAGCTGCGGTGGCGGCCTCTGGGTTAGAGGCACCATTGATCTGTGTAAATGACACGTCCGGGTTCTCCTTAGTATGCGACATTCACATACTTGCAAGGAGAACCCGGACGCGTACTGCCTTACTGCTGGTGGGTCAGTGCTGTGCGGCCCGCTGCTTGCGCCCCGCCATCGCGAGAGCCGTGAACACCGGGTAGGCC
>JAQBPS010000679.1 GCA_028287415.1 Bacillota bacterium
ACCTGGTAAATGTCGGCGTGATTGAAGAGACGGGGGGCATCCTGCTCGTGCTCCGGGCTGCGGAGCAGGAGCGGTTGCTGGTCATCGAAACGGGCGTTTTCGAGGGCCGGGCGATCGCCATGGAGGCTGAGGGCGTGCGGGCCGAACCGCCGCTCACACATGACCTGCTCCATGATGCGATCATCCATCTGGGTGCGCGCGTCCGTGAAATCCAGATCGGCGACCTCCGTGACAACACCTTCTTCGCGAAGGTGATCCTCACCAAGGGTGACGGTGCCGAGCCGATCGCGCTCGATGCCCGATCGAGCGATGCGATCGCCATCGCACTGCGTGCCTCCGCACCGATCTACGTGGCTGAAGCGGTCATGTCCCAGGCGAGCATCCCCGAGGACCGGGAGGGCCGGTTTGCGGAGCTTTATACGGAGCCGGAACCGGATAAGCCGCCGGAGGGCCATATTGTGCACTGAGGAGGATTATTTTGCAGGGCATTGACTGGGAGGCCGCCGTCTCGGAACTGGTCGACCACCTTAGAACGCTGCTGCGCTTTGATACCACCAATCCCCCCGGCAATGAGACCCCCGCCGCCCACTGGGTCGCGGGGGTGCTCAGGCGGGAGGGCATCGCAGCTGAAGTGCTCGAGTCGGCGCCCGGCCGCGGCACCGCAATCGGCCGCCTGCACGCTACGAACCCGACGGGGGAGGCGCCGCTCCTGCTGATGGGCCATCTGGACGTTGTGCCTGCCGAAGCAGCCGAGTGGCAGCACCCGCCCTTTGCCGGCGCCGTCGTTGGCGGCGAGGTCTGGGGTCGGGGCGCTCTGGACATGAAAAGCACAGTCGCAACCTGGCTTATGCTGGTCCTGCTGGCGCGGCGAACCGGCCTCCCCCTGAAGCGCGACATCATCTTGATGGCGAACGCCGATGAGGAGACCGGTGGCGATATGGGCGCCCGGTGGATCGCCGAGCATCACTTCGACAAGGTGCGCGGGGCCGGCGCTCTGTCCGAGGGTGGCGGCACAGTCATGGCGGTCAATGACCGCAGCTACTTCACCTACCAGGTGGCCGAGAAGACGTCCTGCAAGTTCCGCATGACCGCCCGGGGCGCCGGCGGCCATGCGTCCGTGCCCAGTGCCGACAACGCGGTCGTTCACCTGGGGCGGGCGGTGGCAGCGCTGGGCACAACGCCGCTGCCCGTGCACATCACCGAGCCGTTCCGGGCGTTCGTGGAGGGCGTTGCGGCACATCAGCCGGAGCCCAGCCGCAGCGCCTGGCTGGGGCTCCTGTCCGACCCTGCCCACGCTGACGAGCAGCTTGCGGCCGCCACGGATGACGCCCGTCTTCAGCGTCGACTGCGCGCGATGATGGCGAACACGGCTACCCCGACCATGCTCCAGGCCGGCAGCAAGATTAACGTGATTCCAGCGACGGCTGAATGCATGGTCGACTGCCGGATTCTGCCAGGCCAGACGAAGGAGAGCGTGGAGGCGGAGGTCAGGGCCGTGCTGCACGCGGCCGGCATACTGGAGCACATCGAACTGGAATGGCTGCTCCGGCCGATCAAAAAGGATTCGCCGGTTCATGGCCCGCTCGTCGATGCAATGCGGATCGCACTGGAACGGTACGCACCCGGCGTCCCGCTGATCCCGGTGATGAGCACCGGCGGCACCGACAACGAGTTCTTCCGCAACCTGGGCATGCCGATCTACGGCTTCGTGCCGCTGCCGCCCGGCGAGGCCTTCGGTACGATCCACGCGGCCGATGAGCGCATCAGCATCAAGGCGCTGGCGTTCTCGCTGCAAGTCGCCTGGGAGGTTGTCCGCACCTTCTGTGCCTAATTCGGCGTGAGGATGTGGATCAACACCAGCCCGAACGTGATCAGACCGGTCGTCAGATGGACGATCTTGTACTTCCGACCTTTAATCGTAATGAGCCCGAGCACGCCGACTGCCAGCATGCAGATCAGCGCCACGACGCCGCTCCAGTAGTGGAGGTTGGACTCCCACAGCGTCAGGACGAACAGCCCGCCATGGATTGTCGCTGCGAGGATCACGATCGACGCCAGCGGGATGTGAATCACCTGAAGCAGGCGGAGCAGCCACCGTCCAAGACCTTTGAAGCCATGCTCAACCTTGAATGACATACGCACGGCGAAGAGCCCCACGAGGGCAAAGATCCCGATTTCAGCCGGGTGGGATAAGGCCATGAGCAGCCGTTTCCACGCCTTGTCGCTCAGCGCTCCGCCGCCGGAATGGGCGTGGCCCTGCTGCCAGGTGAGCAGCAGCATTGCCAGCCCCAGCAGTACGACGATCACTTGAATCTTAGTTTTGTGCTTGTTGATCAACTGGACCATTTATAAGCCTCCTGTCGACCGGGCACTGCCCGGTCGATTGCGTTCCGTCATTGCCAGGTAGATGCGGTACAGCAGCAGCAGTGCCGCCGTGGCACCGGTAAAGAAGTAGAGGAACGCGATCGGCGCCAGGTTACCGTCCGTGCCGGTCAAGACGCCATGCAGCAGTGCCAGCGCAAAGCCGCACGACGTGACCTGATGCACGGTGCGCCACGTCAGCGGCTTCAGGTAAGCGCGCAGATAGGTCGTGACCGTCGCAATCAGGCACAGGTAGAAGGCGATGATGCCGATGGCCATCGGGAATGGCTTGTAGGCCGTGGCGAATGGAATCAGTACATCTTTGAGGTGCAGGGCGATATAGGAGTCCCAGGTGAGGATCAGGGCGTGAAACAGCGTCGCATGGAGCGAAGCGACTGAGAGAAAGTCGTGTACGTCTATGTTTGCCGCTGGCAGGGTGATTCCCTTCAACATGTGGCTTGATTGCATCAGGCCGAGGCAGACGGAGGCCCACAGTAGCACGTAAGCGACAATCCCCGAGCCCCGGCTGAGGAACCATGGCCAGAACAGTTGCCCGATGGGCGTGCCGCTCGCCAGATACAGGCCTCCTGCCACACCGGCGGCGCCTGCAATCAGCGTGGCGGTGCGGAAACCCGTCGGACTTTTCGCGTCAGAGGTTTGCATAGAGCCATCCCTTCATCGCAGGTGTGGTGAGCAGTTCATGCTGTTCAGTAACCAGCAGCGCTTCGGACTGATAGGTGTGGAGGAGCGGGAGCGCTTTTTCCGCGCCGAGGACGATGCAGGCTTTCGCAAGCACGTCCGCCTGCGCGGCGCTGCCGGCCACGACGGTGGCTGCGATCAGCCCGCTCGCCGCCGGCAGCCCCGTGCGGGGATCGATGATATGGTGCAGCCCGTCGCCCCAACGGCGCCCGAGCGTGCTGGACGTGGCGACGGCGCCCCGGTACACGCCGAAGCTGGCCATCGTTCTCGAGAGATCCCACGGCTCCGCTACCTCGATCCGGACAGGGCCGTCGCCGGGCGCTGTCCGGACGGCCAGATCGCCGCCGGCGTTGATGACGGCCCGGGGCGCTGATGTCAGCTGTTCCAGGCCGCCGTCGACCGCAAGCCCCTTGCCGATGCCGCCGAGGTCAAGCCGTACGCCCGCCGGCAGCCAGACCGCGTTTAAGGCGTAGTCCAGCTTGACGTCCTGCCAGCGCCCTGCCGGCTGGGATGGCCCCGTGGGCGACGGGCCGAGTTCAAAGCTGCGGCTGTAGCCGCTTGCTTCTAGCGCCGCGAGGATGGTCGGGTCGTAAGCGCCGCCGGTTGCTTCCGCCGCAGCGAGTCCCTGCTCGATCGCATCAAAGAGCAGGGACGGCACGACTACCCAGTGTTCCGGCATGCGGTTGAGCTGGCAGAGGGGACTGTCGGGCCGGAAGCGGCTGAGGTTCACCTCGACCTGCTCGAACCAGGGGGCGAGGTCTGTGCTTGCGCCGGTGACGGTGATCCAGGTGTTCATCGCCTGGAACTGGTGACTAGGAGTGGCGCGTCCGGGACTGCTGGGAAGGTTGGGTGTTGGGGTCGGCGAACAGGGGGGGCTGAGCGGAGCCGAAGCTCTGTCCGGACTGGCGGCGGCGCTGGCGGGGGGTAGTGGTCCCGCTGCCGCTGGCCCCGTTGTTATTAGTCCCGATGCCGTCAGTCCCGCTGCCGCCGGGTTGGGACTGCCCGCCTTGCGGGGGTTGTCCACCTTGCTGTGTGAATCCCTGGCCTTGTCCAATTTGCCCATCACCTCCCGCCCCGGTCGCAGCGGTCTGCGTGCTGGCTTCGGCCGGGTGGGTCGTTTGCCATAGCCAGCCGGTTATGCCGACCACGCTCGAGACGGTGACGGCGCCAATCGCCAGCTTCACCATCTGTGTCTTTGGATTTGCGGCCATGCTGATCACCTCGTACAGCTTACTTTAGCCGAGCGACCTGAAAACCGCCTGAAAATCGTCGCCGAAATTATGAACGAGAGATGAACGGTGGTTGAGCCGGTTGCAGCGTGAAACCGGCGTCCAGTGCTGTGCGTCATAAAGGCAGCGTGTGAAGGAGGCGATTGGTGATGCGGCGCATGGCTATGCTGGTCATCGCTTTCGTTGTGGCTGGCTGTGCGAGCGGTCAGCAGACGCAGGCGCCGCCGCCGTCCGGCCCTCCTGACAGGAAAACGGAGCCGGTGCAGATGCAGGTCAAGGCCGCCAAGGGTCCGACGCTGAATGAGATTCGCTTCAGCGATCCGCAGCACGGCTGGGCGAAAGGGCCGGGCATTTCGCTGACCACACCCGATGGCGGGGAAACCTGGTCGCCCGCCAGTAGCGTCGGCGCCGAAGTGGTACACGAGCCCGCGACACTGCCGGGTCCGGGGGCCAGCTGGTGTGCCGTGACGCCCGAGACCTTACTGGCCGTGACAGACACGGCGGTGATGCGGTCCGTGGATGAGGGGAAGTCGTGGGAACAGGTCCTTGCCTCGCCGTTCAGCAGCGGACAATCGAGAGGGTCTCTGCGTTGCCGTGCAGGAGGCGCCTGGGTTCTATTCACCGGCGGGGCGGGCATGAGCAAGCAGGCACATGTGGTGTATCGCTCCACCGATGCCGGCTATTTTGAGCCGATGCTGAGCGGGTTCACGCCAATGTCGCTCAAGGACATGCCCACGCAGGCGATTGATGCTTACCCTGGTCCGTTCGCCGCGGTTGCTGCGGACACCGCTTTTTTCATCGGCTACTGCGCGCCGTGCGGCAACGGCGGGGGCACAACATCGATCACTCGTACCGCAGATGGGGGACGAACCTGGGAGAAGGATCAGATTCCGGTTGTGCATAAGGTAAGCGATATAGCGTTTGTGGATGCCCACACGGGCTGGATCATTACGGCCGGCACCGGCGGCAGCCGCATCCTTGCGACGGCAGATGGGGGCAAGACGTGGCGCGTCCAGTATCCGAAAGAAGCCCTGCTACCTGCCCGTGCCGTCGCGATGGTGACCGAACGGAATGGGTACGGCATGGGGCTGCCAGGCAATGCCGGAGCCGTGCTCACCACCGTCGATGGTGGCCGCACGTGGCAGCAGGTTGCTCAGCTGGAGGGCACTGGCATGATGGGATGGCAGCATGGCGTTAAACTGTCCTTTCCGGCGCAAGCGGAAGGCTGGGCCATCTCACCGGACGGGCGACTGCTGCACACCAGCGATGAAGGCAGGCACTGGGAGGAGCGAAAGTCGCCCACCACCATCGTCCTGAGCGCTGTATTCTTTGCCAGCACAACGACCGGGTGCGTCATGGCGGAGGGTGGCAACGGCGGCGTCCAGCCAATGTTCAGTTCGACAGATGGGGGCAACACATGGCAGCCGGCTCAGGGCGGAGGTGGCGTAGTCGCCTGTGCCTGGCGGGTTGCCGGACAGGAGTGGCCGGGCACGCCCCCGCCTGGAGCCGATGGTGGCTGGACGGTTCTTGACGCCCGCAGCAGCGGCGCTCTGTGGGGCACGACGGCCACTGGCGAATTGTGGGCGACCCGGGACCGGGGAAAGTCATGGCAGCGGTACATCTGGCCGGCGAACGCGACATACGAGCT
>JAQBPS010000694.1 GCA_028287415.1 Bacillota bacterium
GCCGCTTGAGACTGGCCCGGCTATTTTGCAGCAGATTGCCCACTTCGTCCCCAGCTATTACATGAGCCACGCGCTGCGCCTTGTGATGATGCAGGGGAAGAGTCTTGGTGAGGTTGGCCCTGACATCGCCATTCTGACCGGATGTGCCGCCGCCGGCCTCGGCCTCGCGGCGTGGCAGATGCGCAGGCAGTTCATTACGGCGTGATGATGTGACCCACTTCCCGCCGTTGCCCCCATTGAAGAGTTTTCCAGCATGCCGTCTTATTGGGATGGAGACAGTATGCCTGGAGTGACGAACGCAGTGGGGGGCGGTCAGGTGCGGAAGTGGTTGGCGGCGGTACTGCTGGTCTCAATATTCACCGCCGGATGCATGGGTGGCGGCGCTCAGCAGCAGCCACAGCAGGCGCCCCAACCTGACAAAGATCAGGTTGAGGCGGCGGTTCACAAAGCGCTCAGCGACCCTGATATGAAGGACTACCTGCGCACGCAGGTGCGCGCCCAGGCGGGCATTGAACTGCTCCACCTGTCGCTGGACACGCAGGAGGGGCAGTCGGTCGTCCACGAGGCGGTCAGGCGCACTCTGACGTCGCAGGTGGGGCAGCAGGCCATTACGGAGCAGGTCAGCCGTATCGTGACCGACCCTGCCGTCAGGACGCACCTCACCGACGCAATCAGGCAGACGCTGCATGAGGTCCTGGCCAGGGGCGCTCCCCCCGGCGGAGGCGGTGGCGGCGGTGACAAGGCCCAGAAGGACCAGAAGGATCAGAAGGACAAGAGCGGCGGTGGCGGCGGAGGCGGAGGCGGAGGCGGCGGTGGTGGCGGCGGAGGCGGCAAGTAGATAGGCGTACATATACCCAGCAAAAGAGCCTGCCCCATCCGGGGGCAGGCTCTTTTGCACGCGGCCGACTAGCTCAACCGCTCGACGTCCGGCCTGGGCATCAGCCCGTCGGCCTCCAGCGCATCCAGCAGTTCCTTGTACTGCGAGCCGTCCACGATCAGGTCTGTGGGCGTCAGTTCCCCCAGCACGAACCGCGCGGTGCGGCGGGACGCCTTGACCTGCTGCGCCAGAATCGGGCTGGCGCACCGCAGCAGGGTGGCCGCCTGGAGGTAGACCTGACCGTACGACGCGGCCCACGCCTCCAGGTCGAAGGCGACGTTCTGGGGAATGCCCGTGGCGGAGCGCTCGCGCAGGAAGGCGATCATTGCCGGGCCGCTCAGGCCGATCTTCAGTGCCCGGTAGACGCTCTGGCGGCTGAGCCGGTAGGCGAGCGTCCGGTCCGTCCGGCGGATCATGTCCGCCATCAGCTCAAGGTGCCAGAGTACAGCTGCAGGCACGGGCCGGGGCGCCAGGACTTCAAAGGTCGCCTGGAGCAGCAGCTGCGGCTGCCCCTCCAGCCCGCCCCCGCCCTCAGGCACCGCACCGGCTATCACTGCGATGCCAGCCGGCGTAAGCTTGCAGGCCAGGTCCGGCTCCTCGAGCGTGCCCGCCTGGCCCAGCTCAAACAGGCCGATGGGCGCCAGGAAGGTGGAGAGGTGGTGCTTGAGCCGGAGCAGGAATGAGCCCCGCTGGCTCGGGTTGATCAGCGGCTCCACCTCAGAAACCAGCTGATTGACCGAGACCCACTGCTCCCCCACCGACCGGAGCACGGAGAGAAACGTCTGGAGGTCCTGGTAGAAGTAGCGGTCCTGCCAGTAGGTGAACAGGTCCAGCTGCTTGGCTCCCGCAGGTTGGTCGATCCAGGGCGCCAACTCGTCCGTCGTACGCAGCTGGCCCTCCGTCCGCGCGATCAGATGCCGGTCCAGGGCGTAGCCGACCAGCAGTCCGAGGGGCTCGGGGTAACGCCCTACGAGACTCTCCTCGTCGCCCCCGCCGGCGCCCAGCAGATCCAGAAGTGCCCGCAGGTGCCGCTTGAAAATCTGCCCCTGCTGGGTGAGCGTCACCTCATGCTTGTAGACGTAGGCGAGGAACCGGTGGACATCCTCCATCAGATCCCGCTCAGGCATCGCAGGTCGGATCGCCTGATCCGGCGGGAGGCAGATCCGGTAGACCATCTGCCGGTTGATGATGTCGGTCAGGACCTCCAGCAGGTCGCTGGGGATGAAGAAGACCTGCCGGTAGTTCTGGGTGCGGGCGTAGATCAGCCCACGGTCCTGGAGGTCCTCGACCGCCTTGGCCGAGGTCTTGCGGCGCTTGCCGGAGAGCAGGTTGACGATCTGGTGGCACAGCTCCACGGTGATACCCTGGTCGCCGCCGTTGAAGAAGACCACCTTGAGTGCGGCCCACTCCTCTTCGGAGAGCTCAGCGAGCAGCGCCTGCAGCCGGACCCCGTCGGTCAGGAGCGCGACCAGGTCCTGCTCCAGGGCGGTCCGGTCATCGCCGGTGCTCAGTCCCGCGCCGGCCGCGATCCGCGCCAGCTGGTCGTCGGGGAGGCGGGACAGCGATTCCAGCAGTTGCAAGGCACTCACCTCCCGGGGCAATGTCAGGCTCGCGCCAGAAACTCTTCGCTATGCGAGATCTGGTAGCGGTAGCCCTGTTCGGTCAGGAACAGCTGCCGCTTGGCAGCGAACTCCTGGTCGCGGGTCTCCCGCGTCACCAGGGAGTAGAAGAAGGCGGGCGAGCCATCCGCCTTGGGCCGCAGGATCCGGCCCAGCCGCTGGGCCTCCTCCTGGCGGGAGCCGAAGGTGCCGCTGACCTGGATTGCCACGCTGGCATCGGGCAGGTCAACGGCGAAGTTTGCGACCTTGGAGACCACCAGCACCTTGATGTCGCCCCGCTTGAACTGGGCGTACAGCTCCTCGCGCTCCTTGTTCGGCACCTGTCCGGTGATCAGAGGGGCGCCGAGCTCCTTCGCCAGGCTCTTGAGCTGGTCAATGTACTGGCCGATCACCAGGACCATGTCATCCTTGTGGCGGCGGACGAGCTCGAGCACGACATGGCTCTTCACCGGATTCTCTGAAGCGATGCGGAACTTGGCCCGGTCTTCGGCCACGGCGTACTTCAGCCGCAGGTCATCATCCAGGGGAACCCGGATTTCATGGCACGTCGCTTCGGCGATGAACCCCTGCCGTTCGAGCACCTTCCAGGGCACGTCGTACCGCTTGGGGCCGATGAGGGAGAAAACATCCTCCTCACGGCCGTCCTCGCGGATCAGCGTGGCCGTCAGTCCGAGGCGGCGCATCGCCTGAATCTCGGAGGTGACCCGGAAGACCGGCGCCGGGAGCATGTGGACCTCGTCGTAGACAATCAGGCCCCACTGGCGGGCATTGAATACGTGGAAGTGCGGGAACTGCTCCAGGGGGTCGGAGGGGTCCCGGTAGGTGAGAATCTGGTAGGTGGAGACGGTGACCGGGCGGATCTGCTTCACCTCGCCGCTGTACTCCCCGATCTGGTCGGGGCGGAGCGTCGTCTTATCGAGCAGCTCAGCGATCCACTGGCGGACCGCCGTGATGTTTGTCGTCAGGATCAGCGTCTGCTGCTGCACCTCGGCCATGGCGCCCATGCCGACCACGGTTTTGCCGGCGCCGCAGGGCAGCACGATTACCCCCGAGCCGCCGAAAATCGAGCCGCCCTTGTAGAAAGCGCTCACCGACTGCTGCTGGTACTCGCGCAGGCCAAAGGGCCGGCCCGTGAGGGTCAGCGGCCTGAGCTCCAGGTCCAGGGGGTCGCCGGGCGTGTAGCCCGCCAGGTCTTCCACGGGGAAGCCGATCTTGATCATGGCCTGCTTGACATGGCCCCGGCGCTC
>JAQBPS010000696.1 GCA_028287415.1 Bacillota bacterium
TCCGCTTGACGCCCAGCCGCTTCAGGTGGGCCAGCGCCTCCCGGGCCTCGGGCCGCGGGGTGTCGGCAAGGCCGAGCGCGCCCAGCAGTTTGCCGTCAGCCACGACGACCATGGTCGTCAGCCCCGACGCGAAGAGGCCCTCCAGCCGGGCCTGCACCTGGTCAGACAGCGTCACCCCCTGCACCTCAAGGAGCCGGGGTGAGCCGACATGCACCTCCCGGCCCTCCACCACCGCCCGGGCCCCGAGCCCGGCCAGCGCATGGAACTCATCCGCCAGCGGGTAGCTCAGCCCCCGCTCCTTGGCCGAGCGAAGCACAGCGGCGGCGAGCGGGTGCTCGGAGCGGGACTCAGCGGCGGCGGCCAGCCGGATCAGCTCCGCCTCGGTCACGCCCTGCTCGGCGATCACTTCAACCACGCTGGGCCGCCCGGTCGTCAGCGTGCCGGTCTTATCGAAGGCGACGACCTGGATCAGTGCGGCCTGCTCCAGGTGGCGCCCGCCCTTGAAGAGAATGCCCGCCCGGGCGGCCCGGGCGATGGCCGATAGAATCGCTGCCGGAGTCGAGATCACCAGGGCGCAGGGGCTCGCGACGACGAGCAGCATCATCGCCCTGTAGAAGCTGGCGGCCCAGGTATTCCAGCCCAAAACGGGCGGAATCAGCCAGGCCAGCGTGGCGACGGTGATCACGATCAGCGTGTAGTACCGGTCGATCCAGTCCGTCAGGCGCTGCGAGGAGGCCTTCTGCGCCTGCGCCTCCTCCACCACCCGGACGATCCGGGCCAGGGTCGTCTCCCCCGCCCGCTTGCTCACCGTGAACTCCAGGACGCCATGGCCGTTCACCGTGCCGGCGAAGACCTTGTCGCCGACGCTCTTGTCGGCCGGGATCGACTCGCCTGTAATGGCGGCCTCGTTCACGGCGGATGACCCCTTGACGATATCGCCGTCAGCAGCGATGCGCTCGCCCGGGCCGGCGATGATCAGGTCGCCCCGCTCCACCTGTTCCACCGGGATCCGGCTCTCGGCCCCGTCCCTGCGCACGAGGGCGTCCTCCGGGGCCAGGGCCATCAGGTTGCGGATGGCGGCGCGGGTCCGCCCAACGGCGAAGGCTTCCAACGTGCCTGAGAGTGTGAAGAGGAACATGAGCGTCGCGCCCTCTTCCCACCGGCCCAGGAAGGCCGCACCGATGGCGCCCAGGATCATCAGAAAGTTAATGTCCAGGTTCTTCTCCTTCACCAGGGCGACGAAGCCCTCCTGGATCGGGAAGTAACCACCGGCGGCGTAGCTCGCCACGTATAAAGGGATCGCAACCCAGGGCGTGGCGCCCAGCTTGGCGGCAGCGTAGCCGCCAGCCAGAAACACAAAACAGAAGATGGTGGCGATGAGGAGCGGGCGCACCTGATCCTCATCCGCCGCTGCGGCCCCATGGCCCTGCGTTTCGCCAGCCGGGCCGGCCGGGACCGTGCGGGTCACCTCGCGGGCACTGGCCACGTCCGGCCCCAGTTGCAGTAGGAAGCCATCTGCGGACCGTTCCGCTGCTGTGACCGACGCCGGCAGGTCGGCAAGCTGCCCGAGGCAGGTGGCGCACCGGGCGCCGCCATCCGCACCGCACGTCTCGCGCTGCGCGGCGAGCCGGGTGGCGACCTGGTCAGCCACCTGTCCGACCTCCTGGTCGGAGGTCAGGCCGGGGTCAAAGCGGAGCGAGAGCAACTGGCTGTTGGCGTTCAATGCGGCGGAGACGATGCCCCGCTGCCCTTTAAGGGCGGAGAGGAGCACTGTGGCGCACGATAAGTCTGCGGGGCGATGCGTCGCGCCAACGCTTTCCGCTGTCATACAATCACCTCTGGTGGCCGAGAGTTATTACTCTCTTAGTCTACACTTAGAGGCATCTAAAAGGCAAGGGCAAAAATGACAGAATCCCCGGCAAAACAATCGCCGGAGTCCGTGTGCGAGAACGATTCTCAGTCTCAAGCTACCCGGTCTGGCCACCCTCATCAGCAGCGGCGACGAGGGTGAAACTGAAGACGGAGCCCTCGCCCGGTGTGGACTGCACGGCGACCTCACCGCCCAGCCGCTCGACGAGCTGCTTGACGATTGCGAGGCCGAGGCCGGTGCCGGCGTCCCGGGTGCGGGTGCGGGCGGGGTCAACCTTGTAGAACCGGTCCCAGATATGGGGCAGGTGCTCTTTGGTGATGCCGGCGCCCGTGTCAGCCACGCCGGCCCGTACGAAATCGCCCTCCGGCCGGGCGAAGATGCGGATCACGCCGCCGCCTTCCGTAAACCGGATGGCGTTTTCCAGGAAGTTCGCCAGGACCTCCTCCACCTTGTCGTAGTTGGCCACGACCCGCAGGTGCGGGCATTCCACTTTCAACTGCAGTCCCGCAGCGCTGATGCGGGGCGCCCAGATGTCGGCCAGCCCCTCGCACAGGGGCTGCAAGTCGAACTCCTCCTGTGCGATCTCAATCGTGCCGGCATCCAGCCGGGACAGCTCCAGCAGGTCATCGACCAGCCGGCGGAGGCGGGCGATTTCGGCGAGGATGCTATTGAGAAACCGGGGACGGGCGGGCTCGGGGATCAGCCCGTCATGCATCGCCTCAACCCCGGCCGAGAGCGAGGCCAGCGGCCCGCGCAGCTCATGTGAGACGTTGGCGACAAAGTTCTCCCGCAGGCGCCGCAGCTGCGTTTCGGTGGTCACGTTCTGGAGCAGGGCAACCGCGACGCAGGATTGCTCCGGCTGGGTGCCCACCCGGGAGATGCGCGCGTGCAGCTCCTCGCCGCCGCAGGCGAACTGAAGCTGACGCTGGCCGGGCCCCGTAGGGTCGGCGACCTGCTCCAGGGCTTCCGCCAGGGGCGCGGGGAAGCCGGCCGCACCGAGGGCGAGGCCGGCGAACGGGCCGGGGAGGCCGAGCGCCCGTCCGGCAGCCGGGTTGACGAGCAGCACCCGGCGGTCCTCAGCGATCGCGATCACGCCCTCAGCCATGTCCTCAATCACCCAGTCGATGCGCTGCTTCTCACCCGCAAGGGCGACAGTCGTGCGTGCGATCGGGCGGGCGAAGATGCGGCAGATGGCGTAGACGGCGATCAGCCCCAGCAGGGCGGCGCCCAGAATCGCCAGGGCCACTGCCGGCACTCCGGCGCCCGCGAGACTGCCTGGCAGGCTGCTCTCCGGCATAAATAAAAAGACCGCACCGACCACCTTGCCCTCCCGTGAAACGGGGTAGCCAACCGTGATCGCCGCGTTCAGCCATGGATCGGTATGCCGCGCCCGGACCACCTCGCCGTTCAGAACCCGCGTCACCAGGGCGCCTTCCAGCCGCTTGCCGCGATACTCGCCGGACCCGCCGCTGTCGCTGGCAACCGTGCCGTCAGTGCGCACGAGCCAGATCCGGCCCCCGGTGTCACCGCCCAGCCAGGGCACGCCGGGGCCCGGGTCCGCCGGGACGCCGCCGGCCGCGAGATAGGGCGCCGCCCAGAGGGCAACACTCGGGGCAGCCGCTGCCAAAGACTGGGCCAGCCGGTCCGCACTGCCGCGCTGCACGAGGGTGTTGAGCAGCAGCGCGCCGAGTAGCAGGGTTGCCACCACCACAGTGCCGAAAGCCGCCATCGCTCGCCAGAACAGGGATTTCAACGGGCTGGACCAGCGCAATGTCACGCCTGGGTCACCTCAAATTTATAGCCAATGCCCCACACTGTGTGGATGTAGCGGTAATCCTGGCCTTCCAGCTTCGCCCGGAGGCGATTGATGTGGGTATGGATGGTGCGGTCATCCTCCCCGAGGCCATACCCCCAGACCTTCTC
>JAQBPS010000734.1 GCA_028287415.1 Bacillota bacterium
GCTGCAGCTGGTCCATCGTCTCACGGACATCGTCCGCATGGCGGGACTGCTCGCTGGCGCCGGCGGCCACCTCGCCGACCGCCTGGGCCATGCCCTGTGCGGCCTGCGCTGCCTGATCCGCCGAGGCAGAGAGCTGCTCGGACGAGGCCATCACGGTCTGGGCGTTCGCGGCGATGCCCTGAAGCAGCGATCGCAGGTTAGCCGCCATGCCATTGAAGGCGCTGGCCATCTCGCCGACCTCGTCCCGGCTGTTGATCCTGAGCGCTTCGACCGTCAGGTCGCCGCTGCCGAGCCGCTGGGCGTTGCGCGCCACCTGCTGAATCGGGCGCGAGATGCTACGTGCGAGGATAAGTCCGATGATCACGCCGAGGGCAAGGCCAGCCACGACCACCGAGTAGCCAATCATTTGCATCTGGGCGACCTGAGTCGCAACGGCTGCCTGCTGATTGGCGGCTGCCGTGTCAAGCGCAGTGCTGATCGCGATGGCGAGCTTGTCCATGCGGGCTGCGACCGGCGCAGCCTCCTTGGCGCCGACAGCCGCGCCAGCGTCAATGTTGCCCTGGGCCGCCAGGCTGAAGCTCTTGTTGACGACCGCCGCGTAAGTGGCGTTCTCTTGCTTGAGCGCCTGAACGTCGGCCTTGACGGATGCGTCAACGGGCGTTCCGTTCAAGGTAGTGATCAAACCGTCGATCTTCTGATTCGTGTACTTGTTGAAGTTGTTGAAGACATCGACCAGCGTAATATCCTTGTACAGGTTGCGGCCGCGGCCCGCCGACTGCTGGCTCGCAATGCCATACTGGATATCCTTGGCCGCTGTGTTGCCGGCGCTCAGGGTGAGCGCGGTGGTGTAGTGGGCTTTGACGGTGTTGATGGTCGTCGCCAGGTAGACCCCGGCGACCGATGCGAGCAATGCGACGGATGCGAAGGCAAGACTCAGTTTACCAGTGAGACGCAATCATACTTCCTCCATTTATGGTGTAGTCACTCCCTTACTTCGGAGCACGAAGCTCAAACAGGAAGTACTTACCATAAACGCATAAGAGTAAGAGATGCGGCTCATGCGGGTAAAGCAAAAAGAGCCCGCAGATGCACGCAATGGCATCGCGGGCTCTCGCTTACTGAAGCGCCTGCAAGATCGTTTCAAGCTGCGCCGATGAACCGGCACCGGTCAGCGCAACGGTGAGGCCACGGCCGTGGTCCGCGACGGCGGTAATCAGTTCACCCTGCATCGCTTCAACCCTGTGGTGCAAGGCATCGCCGTACCAGTGGGCGAGCGTCTCACGGGCGGCGCCCAGATAGGCCGAGACCGGCTCCGCCAGCGCCTGGCTCAACTGCTCGGAGAGCTCATCGCGCCCGCCGCCGGCGAAGAACCGCTCCGGGCTGCGGAAGAGGCCGAGCAGCTTCAGGAACTGGTCAGGACTCAGGTGTGCGTCCGTGAACGTCGGCACTGGCAGGTGAATGGGGCTATACACGGGCCCGCTCCACTGCGGCAGGTGCTGGGCAACGCCGCCGACCGCCCGTAGCTGCACTCGCTCCGCCTGGCGGTTGACCACGTTCTCCACCCGCAGGGCGGTCGCCCGCATCTCCTGCGCAAGGTCAAAGCTGACAAACTGGAGCACTTCAGCCAGGGCCTCCCGCAGCGCCCGCTTCAGATCCAGGCTGTCCGGGCGCAGCACCGATGGGTTGAAGGCCAGGGTGAAGCCGTCCCGGAAGCGCTCGCGCAGCACCCGGCGCCGCACGTAGTAGAGCAGCTCATCGATCTCACGGGCCACCTCAGCGGCTTCGGGCGCCGCATCCAGCGCCGTGAGGGCTGAAAGTGCCCGGTCCTCTGCGGCCCGGAGGGCCTGGAGGCGTGCGGCCCGGGCGCCGTCATCCGCATGCGCCGCTTCCAGCCAGCTCCCGATGGTCTGCAGCGCCCGGCGCAGCTCTGCCAGGGCGCCGTCGACCGCCATCTGGCTCAGGTCAGTGACGACAAAGCGGTAGAACTCCGCCTCGAAGCGCTCCATGCCTGATGGGCCGCGCCTCGGGAGCTTGGCCGCCAGCTCCTGCGGCAGCCGGCCGGCGGCCTGGAGGCGGCGCCACAGTGCGGTCTGGCTGGAGACCGGGAAAATGCGAGCCTGCCGGATGCCACAGGCCTGAAGGTTTTGGCGCACATGGCTTGCGACGAGGTCGAGCTCTTCCGCATCTGTCGCGAGATCAGCGGCATTGATCACGAAGAACATTTTATCGAGGGCGAAGGAATCCTTCACCCGACCGAGTTGCGTCAGGAAGTCGCTGTCCGCCCGGGAGAACGCGTGGTTGTAATAGGTGACGAACAGGATCGCATCCGCATTCTTGATGTAGTCAAAGGCGACATCGGTATGGCGGGCGTTGATCGAATCGGCGCCCGGCGTATCGACCAGCGTGATGCCCTGGCGCGTCACGGGGCAGTCGATGTAGACCATGATCTCCGCCACGAAGCAGGAGCGCTGCTCATCCGCGACGAGCGATGCAAACTGGGCGAGGCCCGCCGCCTCCTCCCGCCCCAGGCTGTGCTGGACGGCGGCATAGCCCCGGGCGGCAGCCGCCAGGAATGCGGCGTGGGGCTTGGCGAAGGGGGCGGTCGCCGCCCGGCTCTGCCTCGCACCGGTCGCCAGATCGGCGGTGGTGTCGCCGGTGGCGGGCAGCCCCAGAGCCGTCAGCGCCCGGTCCACCTCGAGCCGGAGCTGGTCCGGCGTCTTCCAGATCACGTGGACGTGCCCGTGCGGCCGCTCGGCCGTGGGTGCGGTGATCCGGGTGATCACCGCGGTCGTCGGGTT
>JAQBPS010000745.1 GCA_028287415.1 Bacillota bacterium
CGGTGGCAGCCGCCGAGTCGCCGAGCCGGTACAGGACCGAACCGAGATAAAGAAAGGCACTGACTCGGAGTTCCTGTAAACTCTTGCCCTCCGCAAAGCGGAGGGTTTTTTCGTACAGGCGCCGGGCCAGCGGAAACTCTTCGACCGCGTATGCACAGTTGGCCCATTCATAGTAGGCGCGGGCCATCCAGGTGCGGCTGCCCAGGACTTTGAAGCCGTCCGCTGCGGTCTCAAAGGCGTCCATGGCCGCGAGGTCTTCACCGCCCCGTCGCAGGCAACGTCCGCGGAGCAATTGGGCTTCCGATTCGATGTCCAGCCGTTCGGTTCGTTGGCTCATGCGAATGGCTTCCCTGGTTTGCGTGAGCGCCATCTCGTTTTCACCCTGGTCCAGCGACTGCCTGGCACTCTTGATGAGGGACTCGGCCGACTGGATCGCGGTGTCCTCGCCCTCGAGGAAGTAGTCGATCGGTTTTCCCAGCCGCTCGGCAATTAATTGTAACGAAACCAATGAAGGCTTACAGCGATCGTGCTCCACCAGGCTGATGAAAGCCCGTGTGAATTCTTTTCCCGCCACTTGCTGCTGGGACAGACCGAGCTGCTCGCGCAGCCGCTTGATCTTGCCGCCTAGCATGCCTAAACCTCCTTAGCCTTGTCGCTCGCCCTTTACTTTGGTCACGAAAGCCCGACTTACGCTTTGTTTTTGTCCACTTAACATGAGTATAGATGAAAATCAACTTGAGTCAAGAGTCAGAACATATAGGAGGTTACCGCTTTGAAGCGTTTTTCTCTGGCACTGCTGATCGCCGTGGTTGCCGTGACATCGATCGTAACTGTTGCCTCAGCTGACGTGGTCATTCCCGTGCCTACGCCGACCGTGGCACCCGTACCTGGTGGACCTGGTGGCAATTAACAGCGCCACTGTCGTGCTGAACCGGGCGTTTCTATCCGCTGCCCTGGTAGAAGCGGCACGCACACGCTTGGCGGACCGGATCGACATGTTGGTGGTCCATACGGTTTATGACGAGGGGCAGGTGCACCTCCGCTGGCTGGAGGCCCTCACTCCTGACGAAGCGGTGCGGCTCTTCAAGGTAGCACTGACCGATGCGGCGGTAGATGCCGTGGCGCAGTCGAATCAACCGGTGCCGCCGGTTGGCACCGGCGGGGTCAACCTGACAATCAAGGCTCGGGAGTCCCATGTGGTCCTGGCGCTGGATCCCGCGGTTCACCCGTGGGAGTGCATACTGCGGGCGCTGGCGGGGATCCGATCACTGGCACAGGCCTGCTACTTCGACACCTGGGTGCCGGTCGACCGTCATGTGCTTGTGGTCGAAACGGACGAAGAGCAGCTCGTTGAGGTGATCCATCAGTTCCTCAGACGACTCCTGCATGCGGATGCACCGCTCCCGGTTTCACAGTCGAATGTAAGCGTGCGTTGATCGGGGGAAGGGAAATGGCTGTCACCATCACGGTATCGGATTGGACGGACCGCTTTCTGACGTTCTATGCGCAGGCAGTTGCCGAATCCGACCCGGATCGTCGCTGGCTGCTGTGGATGGAGCACTACCGTTTCCTGCCCTTCGGTGACACTGCGGAGGCGGAGAGCGATGCCCGTAAGCTCTTTGAGGTAGCGTGGTGTCAGTACCCCCGGGTGCTCGGCCGCATCCGGAGGCGCGGGGGCGTTACGCAACGGCAGTACACCAGGGCGATCCAGGCGGTGGCGAGGGAACTCGGCATCGAGCACGCCGACGTGCGTCTGCAGTTGGGGGTCGGTTTTCTTAACCGGATGCACTACGCTGCGGCGATCAACGATCAGATCTACATGTTCTACCCAGTGGATTACGACTATGAGGATCCGGAACTGATCTTCGGCAACCTTGCCAGTCTGGCGTTTCACCACCAAAAGGCCGGGGTCCAGTCCTCCGTGGAGGCTTACGATCTGGCTGAACAGGCGATGGTGCAGGGGGTCGCGGTTCATACGGTCCAGCGGGCGTGTCCCGGTCGGAGCCTGTCGGCGTACCTGCAGGCGAACGACAGCTGGGTCCTCCAGTGTGCGGCACAAACTGTACCGGTCTTGCGGGACTTTGTGGACGCGCTGGACCTGCCCCCCCAGAAAGGGCTGCTGCGTGGCTTCTTCTGGGAGAGCGACTACCTGGAGCCCGAACGAAGCGGCCACTGGGTCTCGCACCTCCTGGCCGGCAAGCTCCTCAGCACCCGCACCCTGGCGGAGCTCAGTTCGATCAGGCCGGAGGAGTGGGGCGGCCTTGTGCGGCGCACCTGCCTGGACCTGATCCGGGAGCTCGGCGGCATCCATACCGGGGAGCCGGTGGTCTGGGCAGAGGCGCATCAGCATGGGCGACCTGTTCCGTCTGTAACCAGTTAAACACGGGGCGTGAGGGCTAATGCGACCGAAACTGCGCACTCATGTATACCGCAGTGCGAGCAAGAACGGGGTCTACGTCCGGGGGATCACCGGGGCGATCCAGCTCCGGGGGGAGAACCTCGAGCCCCTGGTTGAGGATCTGGCCGCCCGCCTGGATGGCACCAGGTCCTGGCGCCAGCTTACCAGGGACCTTTCCCCGGCGTACCGCAAGGTGTACCGGCATCTGCTCGATGCGTTCATGGAGCAGGGCTTCGTGACCGATCTGGACCGGGACAAGCCACACACGCTCAGCTCGTCGGAGCAGGCGGAGTATCAGGACGTGATCCAGTACCTCGGGGAGTGGGCCGATTCGGCCGAGCACCGGTTTGAGGTGTTTCGCCGGGCGCCAGTTCTGGTAGTCGGCAGCGGCCTCACCCTTACCGCAGCCTTGCGGGCGCTCATTCAGTCCGGCGCTAGCCATGTCGATTACGCCGGCCTGGCGGAGCCTTCTGATGCAGACCTGCGCGGCCACCTGCTGGCCCCCCACAGGCAGCGCTCCACCGCTTTGCGGGAGCTTGCGGCGGCAGTGATCACACCGGCGGCCATCGCCGGGATGTATGGGGCTGTGCTGTATGCGGGAGCGCTCGATGACCCCCGCCTGGAGTCAATCGCCGTCGCCTGTGGGGACGCCGGTGTCCCGCTGCTGGCGGGCGGCATGACGGCGAGCGGTGCGCTGCTCCTCCCGCTGATCCGCCCCGACGGGCCGGTCTGCTGGGCATGTGTGCGCCGGGCCCTGGAGCTTCATGCCGTGGCGCTTGCGGCACCGCCGGAGGATTGGCCGACCCTGGAGGTCCTTGCGGGGTGCAAGCTGGTTCATGAATGGCTGATATTCACGACGGGCGCAGGCCAGGCGGATGTTGCCGCTCACCTGGTCCGGATTGATCAGGAGAGCCTCGGCGAGTCGCTGCACCGTGCCCTGCCGCTGCCGGGGTGCCCGGTGTGTGCCGGTGGGCACGAGCATTTCGCAGCATTCACCTGGGCGGACTGTGTCGATCCGCTCACCGGGTATCTGAGTCAGCTTGACCCGCTCGGCGACGAGCAACTGCCGCTGGCCAGGTGCACAGCGGTCCTGCCGGCCGGCGCCCGGATCGTCCAGGCAGCCATGGGGCTTGAAGAGGCCCGGGAGCGTGCCCTGTTCACCGGCCTGGAGGCGTTCCTTTCCAGCCAGCTTGATCAGCGGGAGAGTGCGGCATTCGCCCTGGGTCGCACCATGGCGGAGTGGGGGGGCAGGGGCGCCCTGCGCTGGCTTGAGTCCCAGGCGGCCGGGCAGCTCGGAAACGAGCGCTGGCGCCGGCTGACGCTCGGGCCGGGCGCCGACACCGAAGACCACCGCCATCTGAAGGCGCTCCGGCTCTGGTACAACCTGCGGACTGAACTGGTCGGCCTGGAGACCGCGGCGGGTGTCCTGGTAGCGGTGATCACTGACAGCCGACTGCTGGCGTTGCGGGCCGGTATCAGCTGGGCGCATGCAGCACACGAAACACTGCTTGCAGCGCTGCACGCGGCGCAAGGCGGCTGGCACGGCGATGAATGGCCGGCGGCAGCGCCTGCCGACAGCGATCCGGTCACTGTCGATGAGCCCGGCGGCGGCGTTCCTGACTGGGAAGCATGGTGGCACGAACACGGGCACGCCTTTGCGGCCATGCCTGTGCAGTTGCCGGCCCCACTGATGAGCACTTCCTGCGGCGGCTGGGTAACGGGCAACCCCGGGAACCAGTTGCTGCATGACAACAAGTTGCAGGCACCTGCTTTGGTCCGCTGATACCGCTGCTCAGGAAAGGAGGGGATCGCGATGAGTCATAAGTCGACCAGAGAGTTTCGCAGGCTGTCGACCCTTGAACCACCCGCCATGCAAAAGCACCTCGTGACAGGAGAGGGCGAGTGGCCGGAGGGGACGGTTCCGGTGGACTTCCCCGGGTACGTTCCTTGTCTGCCATCGATCCGGAGGCTGCCGGGTGCGGGCCTGTTCGTCCGACACCCGGGACGATGATCAGGGATCTGCTGCTCGAAGACTGTCGAATTAAGTTTCCCCGAAAACGGGGAATAGACCCATATCACACTTTTTTGGGAGGGCTCTTCAAATGGCGAAGCGCAAGACGGCCAAGCAGATCCAGGAAGTTCAGCTGCCGCAGGTTGACGTGCTGAAGACCAACACGACCAAGGGCATGCCGGAAGCAGGTGCCTCCGTCGGCTACAACTCCTGCTCCATGGTCAAGGCGCTCTAGTCAACTCTGTGTCCGGGAATCGGCCACGTTGAGGAGGGCTTTTCACATGGCGAAGCGCAAGGCGACCAAGCAGATCCAGGAGGTCCAGTTGCCGCAGGTTGAAGTGTTGAAGAGCAACGCGACCAAGGGGCTGCCTGAAGCCGGCGCCTCCCTGGGGTACAGCTCCTGCTCGAGGACCGCTGCCGACGAGCTCCAGTAGTAAGCCGTTCCTTGCCGGCAGGGAAGCGGGCGGGCCTTTGGGGCCGCCCGCTCCCCGGAGGCGGGGAGCTACGTGGCCAGGAGGGAGACACATGGCGTTGGCGATGTTCGGCCAGGGGGCGTTCGCGGATCTGCTGGCCGGCGAGTTGAAAGCGGTTGGGATTGCGGATCTGGACGGTGTCCAGGCCGGCGCCGGCGCCGGCGCAGCGCTGCCCTTTCTCGTCTGGGCCCGGGACGGCCGTGACTGGACACATGACCTGGACGTGCAGCACGCGTTGCGGGAGACCTCGCTGCCGTGGCTGTCCGTGTGGCGCAATGATGACGAAGTCTGGATCGGTCCGCTCCAGCGGGGCAGTCAACCCGGTTGCCTGGCTTGCCTCCGGCACCGGCTGCGGTGCGCCAGCCAGGACCGCACAGCGTTTGATGTCCATGATCAGCAAAGGGTACTTGCGTGGTCCGGCCCGCTGCCACCGTTGGCACTGCCCGTGATCACCAGCTTGATTCAAGAAGAACAAACACGCCTTAAAACAAATCGGTCTCCACGCACCAGGGAGGCGGTTTTTGCGTACTCCCTGCGCACCGGCGCCATGAAGCAACATCCGCTC
Source organism: Bacillota bacterium (assembly GCA_028287415.1). GTDB lineage: Bacteria > Bacillota > Sulfobacillia > Symbiobacteriales > Symbiobacteriaceae > RYN-353. The sequence continues at coordinate 5,448 of JAQBPS010000745.1, forward strand.
GTTCCCTATGGACTGTGTACCGAGTGCAGCGATGCCGGCCAACCCGCTGCGGAGATCGCAGCAGCGGCTGACCGACCGCTGCACAAGCTCTCCCCCGACACCTTCCGCACAGCGGCGCCTCCGGACGCCGACCGGCTCCGCCGCCGCTTCGTCGACCACCGCACCGGCGTGATCCTGAACGAAGTGCGGCATCCGCACCAGTCGTGGCTGCCGGTGTCGGAGGCCAAGCTCGTCCTGAGCCACACGGCCAGCCGGGAGCCGGGGCTGGGCCGGGAGTTTGACTACGGTACGGCCGCACGGGTGGCAGTCCTGGAGGCGCTGGAGCGCCATGCCGGGCTGGAGCCGCACAGCGGTGTCAGCGTGGTGGAAGCCTCCCATGCGTCGCTTGCGACGGCAGCAATCGACCCCGTCTCCCTGACGCTCCACGACCCTGCGGCTTATGCAGACCCAAGACTGCAACTGACCGCCTACTCGCCCGACCTGCGGCTCAGGTGGGTGTGGGCCCACTCGTTCCGGCAGGGCGGTCCCTGCCTGGTACCGGAGCAGGCGGTCTATTACGGCGTGACGCCAGGGCGGAGGGACCCGCACATTTTGCGGGAGACATCCAGCGGCTGTGCGCTGGGTGGCAGCCGGGAAGAAGCGGTGTTTCACGGGTTGCTCGAATTCATCGAGCGCGACGCTTTCCTGTTGATGTGGTACGGGCAGGTGCCGGCGCCCCGCCTGGACATCCGGGCGGTAACGGACCTCCGCCTGCGCGATCTGGTTGACCGGGTGGAGCGGCAAGGGTATGTGGTGGATGCCTTCAATATCACCAGTGATGTGGGGCTCCCTGTGGTGGCGGTATTGGTCTGGAACACGGACGAGAACGGTCCGTTCCTTTCGCTCTCGGCCGGCGCCCACCCCAATCCGCTGCAGGCTTACAAATCTGCCCTGATGGAGGCGGCCTGGCTGCTACCCAGCATGGGAGAGCTGCGAGCCCGGTTTAGGGGGGACCATACGCTGCTGGACGGGGAGAACGTTCGCAGCCTGGATGATCACCGTGCGCTTTACCTGATGCCCGAATCCAGGGAGCGGCTGGCGTTCTTGCTCCGGCCGGGGCGGGTGCAGGGGTTTGCGGAGGCATGGGGGCCACACCCCTGGCCACATCACGCGGATCTGCGGGATGATCTGAACCACCTGGTAAACCGGGTGCTGGCGGCCGGGCTGGACGTACTGGCGGTCGATCAGACACCGCCGGAATTGAGTGAGGTCGGCCTGCATGCCGCCCGGGTGCTGGTTCCGGGCGCCCTGCCCATGACCTTCGGCCACAAGCTGCGGCGGGTAGAGCGGCGCCGTCTGGAGACGGCCCTGCCACGGATGGGCTACCAGGTGCCGGCGCAGCTCAACCCTTATCCGCATCCGTTCTGCTAGCGCAATCGACGACCGGGGAGTGAGACTTATGCCGGACACGGACCTGGTACGTGCCTTTACCTTTGCCAACGCACATGAGCGGACGAAAGCGTATCCTGCCCCCGCAGCGGTTGCTCCTGTCACCTGGTTCAAGCGGCTGCCCGGTGCTCCCCTGCTGCCGCTCCCCCGGAAGCTCCCTGCACCGGACAGCACGGCACAGGACTGGCTCTCGCGGGTCGCGGTGCTGTGCAGCTATACCACTGGCATTCTTCGCCGGGAACTGCACGCACCCTACGTGTACCACCGGGGCATCGCATCTCCCCGCACACTTCACCCCACTGAGCTCTACATCTGGGTGCCCGTCGGGGCGAACGGGGAGCCGGGCCTGTACCATTACCTGCCGCTTCAGCACGCCCTGGAGCAGGTGCGGTCGGCCGAGTGCGACGCCAGCGTCCGGGCTGCGCTGGGCGCCGAGTCCGCAGGTGTGGACCTGGCCGTCTTTGTCGCATCCGATTTCTGGCGGGTGGCCCACCTGTACGGCGACTTCGCCTTGCGGCTGACAGCCCTGGAAGCAGGGCAGGCGGTGGAAAACCTGGCGCTGCTCGGCCATGAACTCGGCTGGGTCAGCCGGGTGCAGGGCTTTTTTGACGAGGCGGCGCTCGGGGAGTGCCTCGGCCTGGAGCTTGAGGCAGAGGGGATTCTGGCGGCGGTATGCTTTGCCGCAAGCGGTGACCGCGCGGATCACCCGGTTACAGCCCCCGTTTCAGCGCCCCCGATCGCTCCGCTGCGTCAGCGGTGGCAGCACACGTCGGGGGTGCCGCTCTCCGAGTCCTGCGCACAGCTGCGAGCGATGCAGCGCCAGGCGGCGGCTGTCAAGGCGCCCGCCCGGAGGCACAACACCGAGAGCGAAGTGGCGGACGCACTGAGTGCGGTGGCGGCGCCGACTGCTGAGGCATTGCCGCTGCCGGCGGCGCCCCCGGGGCAGCGCCCGGACCTGCGCACCCTCATCCAGCGGCGCCATTCCGGCAACGAGTATGAAGGCCTGCTGGGGCGCCCCGACCCGATCTCTCTGGCGACCATGGGCGAGATCCTCCGGCAGACGCCGGGCCCATGGGCGGGCTCCGACCTCGCGGGCGTGATCCCCGACCCCTACATTGT
>JAQBPS010000759.1 GCA_028287415.1 Bacillota bacterium
CCCGCTTCCGCCACCGTGGCCGCCGCCTCACCGTCAGCAAGACTGGCGGCACGCATGGCATCAGCAATCAGCCTGACGGTCGTGTCCAGCCCCTGGATCGCCTTCTGAAAATCGGCGACGTTGCTGCCGAGCAGCGACACGTGCGACTGACACTGTTCGAGGCGCTTGATCACGCCACTGATCTCCCCGGGAATCGCGTGCACCTGCGGCTCGTTCACTGTCTCACTTCCTCGACCACATCTAATTACGGAAGGCGAATCAGAAAGGGTCGGTTGACCACGATCGTGCCGTCGGCGGCGGTCAGGCGGATCTCCCCGCGCCGCCCCTCCGCCACGTCTGCCTGCAAGAGCCAGGGACCGGCGTCATCCGAGACGGGTTCGACCACTGCCTCAAACAAGATCTGACCGACTGCCGTCAGCCGGATCAGGGAGCCATCGGGGTCGGGCACCTGCAGGGCCCGCACGTACCGGGCCGGCTCGCCGGCAGGGCCCAGGACCACAACTGCCCCATCATCGGCCACCAGTTCGATCATCAGCGGGAACTCCGGCGCCACACTCAGCGTCACCTGCTCCTGACAGGCGGCGAGCCGGGCGCCGCCTCGAGCCAGATCAGTCTCAACCGGGGCGCCGCCCCGGGCCAGGTACACCTCGTTAGGCGGCTCGGTCGGCGCCGGGCTGGGCGCCTCGCTGGGTGGCGGGGAAACACCGCCACGCTGCGCCGTCAGCGCCGCCAGTTCCAGCACGTACCCGCCGTCCGTGGGCCTGCCCGCGAACGTGGCCTCCTGCACCCACGCCCCATCCACGCAGGCAACGGACACCGTTTCCCCATCTGTCAACGATGCCTGCAATACCGCCAGCGCAGCCAGCTCACTCACAATTCGCACCTTGCCCCACCCCGCATCCATGGCAGCCTGCGCCACCACCTCCGCCGCCGCGGCGGTCACCCGGTGCGAAAGCACCAGCACCGGCGGGTAAGACGGCCGCTCAAGGCAGGCCGGCGGCACTTGCTGCCGCACCGTGCTCAGCAGGGCCGCCAGGAGATCCCTGGCCACATCCGGCGAGCCCGTCACATAACCCCACCGCCGGGGCGCCGCCAGCAGCGACGGCCCCAAACCCGCCGTCTTCGCTTCATCACCCGCCAGCAGCAGCTCCACCGTGGCGCTGCTGCTCGGCGCACAGACCGCCACCGGCTGTGCCACGCTCCACTCCGTCCCGTCCGGGGCCAGGCCGGCAGCAACCGCCGCCGTGTCACCGATCACCAATCCAATCCCTTGCCGTGCCACGCCTAATACTCCTTGAAGTGGGCCAGCCGGGTCTCCTGGCCACCCACGTGCAGCCGCACGGCGATGTTCCGATGGTCCGCCACCTGCATGTACACCTGGAGGGGCAGCAAGTCCGTCCCATCTGTCCCCTCCACGAGGATCTCACCCAACGGCGAGATCTCAGGGTTGCTTTCCGCACTGCTCTCCTCACCCCGATTCAGGGCGACGATCACCTTCATGCCCGGGCGAACGCTGCCCTCGTAGACCCCTTCCGCCGGGAAGGGCGCCCCGTCCGGGATCACCGGCTGGAACCGGCGGCCCTTCCAGGTCGACACGATGATCCCGTACTGACAGTTGCTCTTGTCAAGCTCCCGCACCAGCTCCGTCACGCCGCCATCCTCCGGGAGGCTTAACAGCACGCCCTTGCGATGAGCGCCCCGGGCGACACACGCCTTGGGCTCCTTGTGCAGCTCCGGCTTCAGCCCGAACCAGCGCTCCATCAGCTTGCCAACCAGCGGTGTCCGGCTCGCCATGCCCACGAGCAGCACCAGCGGAATCTCATCCTCACGCAGCCCGGCCGCACGCAGCGCCCGGTCGACCAGCTTGCGACTGTCCTGAAGCCGCTCCCGGATCAGCCCTTCCAGCTCGCTCAGCGTCATCCGCCATGTCACGTACTGGCTGCGCCGCTCCCGGCCCACCATGAAGACCAGGTCGCCCTCGGTGCCGTACTCGCAGCTCTCGGCGTCGCTCAGCCTGCGCTTGATCGTCTCTGCGGCCGTGCGCAGGAGCGCATAGTTCGTGCTGTGAATGCTCCGCAAGTCGGCGGAAGCGATGCTGGCCCACTTCTCAGGCGGGTCGGCCGGGAGGGTACCCCCGTACTCCTGCTCCGCCTTCCGCACAAGATGCTTGCGCACCAGCTCGGTCAAGTCATCACCGCCAAAGGCGTTGTCGCCCTTGGAAGCGACGACTTTCAGGCTGCGTGTGAAGCCGTCAAACTCGTGCCGGATGATCGAGATATCCAGGGTGCCGCCGCCGAAGTCGTACACGAGGGTATGAAAGTTGTTGCCCAGGGCCTCGGCCTGCTCATCCGGTAGGTTGGTCAGATAGTCCACGGCTGCGCCCACTGGCTCATCCATCATGTGCTTGCGCACCACCTCGGCCTCCAGGCCGGCCAGGGCGCAGGCTTCGACCGTCGCCCGCACCTGGGGCGGCGTGAAATTGGCAGGCACGGTCACCACCGCCTTGCGCACCACCTCGCCGAGATACTCCTCCGCGCTATCGAGCATATACCGGATGACGCGGGCGGCAATCTCCTGGGGCGTCAGGGCAACGCCCAGAATCCGCTCCGGGTAGGGCTGGCCCAGCTTCCGCTTGATCGACGTCGCCGTGGCCTGAATGGTCGCCGGGCTATTTGCCATCACAAGGGCCGCACTGCCGACAATGCAATCCCGCAGATTGCCGGGGATCGGCGGCTGCGGCCAGTAGACGCACGATGGCATCGTCACCTGCTGCTCCGGATCACTCGCCGTCTCGTTCAGCGTCAAGGCCCTGGCTGCTTCGCCCGGCCGCGCCACAGCGATGCACGAATGCGTCGTCCCGAAATCGATGCCGACATAGGAATCTGATACCGGCGGGTCCGCCAGCACATGCACATCTGCCTTGACGTAAAGCTCGGGGCGCAGCGGATCGTTCGTGACGATCAGCAGCGTGGTGCTGGACATGCCGCCAGTCGTGTCCTGGACCGTGAGGGTGATCGTCTCCTCACCGGCGCGCCGGATCTGAAACGGCAAGGCCCCGGGCAAATCGAGGCGCCACCGGCCGTCGTTCTGCATCAGCGATACGTTCTTCACCAGCAGCGGCGCCTCGCCCAGGTTGATCAGGTGGAGCTGCTTGCGGCGGCTGCGCCCCGGCATCACATCGCCGAAGGGCAGGTAATCCGCACTCAGCTCGATGCGGGGCGGTTTCGTGACGGTCACGGGCAGGGGGAACTCCAGGGTGCCGGCGTTCAGCAGTGTGATGGCGAGCAGCTCGCGGAAGTCACCGGGGGGTACGGCAGTGCCGCCGGGCAGCTGCACCTGGATGGTCAAGTCGCCGCCGGGCTGGAGGGCGCCGCCGCCGGAGCGGATCTCAAGCCTGCCGTTACGGCTCTGGACATCCGTGATAAAGGCGGGTCCGCCATCCCAGTGGCGCAGGGTCACCGTGAACGGGCCCTTCTCGCCCTCGTTGACCGCAAGATCCTCGCCCTCCAGGCGCAGCCTGGGTCTGGCGGCGCAGAGCACGCGGGCGGTCAGGGGCTCGCCGTTCTCCACATCGATGGTGATGATGCCGTTCCAGTGCCCGGCTGACGGCGCCCGCAGCGAGAACGGCACGACAACGGCCTCGCCGTGCGGTTCCAGGGTGACAGTATCGAGATCGACGGAGCAACCTGCCGGTGCGATGATGGTCGCGTGAGCCGTCCGGCTGCCGGGGTTGGTCAGGACCAGGTTCCCTTCCAGGACCTCGCCCACCGCGGTCGGATAGAACGGAATCAGGTCCTGCGCCAGGGCGACGCAGGTCAGTGGAGCGCCACACCATGAACAGTAAAGGTCAGCGTCAGAGATCTCCCAACGCTTGCAAGCCAGACAGGTTTGGATTGGGAACACCCCTTGTTCGCCAGTTCGTTTGATGATGGTTCAGTTGCCCGCCACTTCGTTTGATGATGGTTCGATTGTCCGCGAGCTACTTCGACAAGGCTTCGAGCA
>JAQBPS010000012.1 GCA_028287415.1 Bacillota bacterium
CGAACCTGGCGGGCGGGCCGTCCACGCAGCTGTTGCTTGGCGCTCTTAACGCTGAGCTGGGGCTGCCGCTCCCGACGACCCGGGTCGCGCTGATTGACCAGCCGGTCGCCTCCGAGGCGCTCGACGCGTACGTGGGCACCTACTGCTCCGGTGAGGATGAGGAGATCAAGATCGCCAGCCAGGACGGCAATCTGGTCATGGAGTACCAGGGCCAGCAGTGGCCGGCCCGGTGTGTGGGGGCACACACCTTCGCGATCAAGGTGAAGGAGCTGGAGGGCGCAGCCCGCTTCCTCCTGAATGAGCAGGGCCAGGTGTATGCCGTGGCCTACCATTACCGGATCATCCGCAAGGTCGCATAAAGAGGGCGAGGTGACAGCCAGGTGCGATTTGATCTCGTGATCCGGAATGGGCGGGTGGTGGACGGAACCGGGAATCCCTGGTTCCACGCGGATATTGGCATCGTCGGTGACCGCATTGTCACAATCGGTGCGATCGCAGATGCCGGTGCGGCGCAGGTGATCGACGCCGCCGGGCGGGTGGTGAGCCCGGGCTTCATCGACATGCATACGCACTCGGATCTGATGGTGTTTGTCGAGCCGGACCTGCCGGCCAAGGTGATGCAGGGGATCACCACGGACTTTCTGACGCAGGACGGGATTTCGGTTGCGCCCGTGAGCGCCGCCACAAAGCCGATCTGGCGGAAAATGCTGGCCGGCCTGAACGGCGATCCGCCGATCGAGTGGACGTGGAACAGCCTGGGCGAGTACATGACCGCGCTGGCACAGGCCCGGCCGGGGATCAACCTGGCCACCCTGATTCCTTATGGCAACGTGCGCGCCGAGGTGGTGGGGTTTGGTCCGGGCTCGCCCGACGCCAGCCAGTTGGAGCAGATGAAAGCGCTGATCGCACAGGGCATGCAGGAGGGCGCCTTTGGCATGTCCCTCGGCCTTGTCTACCAGCCCGAGGTTTACGCGACTACAGCGGAGCTGACCGAGCTGTACAAGGTGGTGGGCCAGTACGGCGGCATCATGGTCGTCCACATGCGCAATGAGGGCGACCTGCTGCTGGAGGCGGCGGATGAAGTGATCGCCATCTGCAAGGCGGCAGGCTGCCCCCTGCATATCTCCCACCTGAAGGTGGCGGGCAAGCGGAACTGGGCGAAGGGCGCGCTGCTGCTGGAAAAAATGGCGCAGGCCCGGGCCGGCGGCCTGGATGTCACCTTCGACCAGTACCCGTACACCGCCGGCAGCACGATCTTCCATGCCTGCCTGCCGCCATGGGCAACCGAGGGCGGGGTCGAGAAGATCGTCGCGCGGTTGCAGGAGCCCGAGCTGCGGGCCCGCATCGCCTGGGAGATCGAGCACATGGTTGGCTCTGACCGGCCCACGGATGATCCCACCCTGCGGTTCTGGGACAACTTTGCGGGCTCCGCCGGTTGGGACGGGGTGGTGATCACCGCCGTAACACGGCCGGAGCACAAGCATATGGAGGGCCAGAGTGTAGCCGCCCTCGCCGCGGCGCAGGGCGTGAGTCCCACAGATTTCACCTGCGACCTGCTGATCGCCGAGCAGTGCGCCGTCAGCATGGCGGTATTCATCTCGTCCGAGGAGAACGTGGAGCGCTTCCTGGCGCACGAATTCGGGACGATCGGCTCGGACGGGCTGCTGGTGGGCAAGCCGCACCCGCGGTCTTATGGAACCTTCCCCCGGATACTCGGCCACTACGTGCGGGAAAAGGGGCTGCTCTCACTGCCGGCCATGATCCGACGGATGACGTCCCTGCCCGCCCAGCGGCTGGGCCTGCACGATCGCGGGCTCCTGCGCCCCGGCATGAAAGCCGACATCGTCGTCTTTGACCCGGACACCATTGCCGAGGTGGGCACTTATGCCCACCCCCGCCAGTATCCGGTCGGCATTGAGGCGGTGGTGGTGAATGGCGCGGTCACCGTGGCGGACGGCGCGCTCACCGGCGCCCGCCGGGGTGAAATCCTCCGGCGGAAGATCTGACGATCACTCACAACAGGAGGTCAGAGCATGGGCAACTTTACGTTCACTGCAACCGGGGATTCGATCATTACCCGCCGTGTGTCTCAGCGCAAGGATCCGGCCTTCCTCGAGATGCTGCAGCTGATTCGCAGCGTAGATGCCGCCTTTACCAATCTGGAACTGATGACGCCGCAGGCACCATTTGTGCCGTCATCGGAATATGGCGGCATGCATCTGTCGGCGCCGCCCTTTGTGCTGGATGAGCTGCAGTGGTGTGGCTTTAACCTGTATCACATCGCACATAACCATGCGACGGATTATATGTACCAGGGATTGGTTGACACCATCGATCAGCTGCGCCTGCGCAACATGGTGTACGCCGGCGGGGGCCGTAATCTCGGTGAAGCCCGCTCGCCGGGGTATCTGGAGACGGCTGCGGGCCGCGTGGCGCTCATCGGCGCCGCATCCAGCTATGTGACCGGCGCGCTCGCTGCCGAAAGCCGCACCGATGTCGGCGGGCGGCCCGGTATCAGCCCGTTGCGGTATGCGACAGAGTTCGTTCTGGATGCGGAGCGCATGGCCGCCCTGGCGGATATCGATAAGGCCCTGGGAACCGCTGCGGTAACCGCCAGGAACCGTGTGTTCGGGATCCGTCCCGAGGAGCAACCGGATGCGTACCACTTCCTGGGCAGGCAGTTTGTGGAGGGCAAGGAGCCGGCTGTGCGCACCAAGCCCAAGCAGCGGGACCTTGAGGAGATCGCGCATTGGATCGCTGAGGCCCGTCGGCAGGCGGACTTTGTGGTGGCCAGCCTGCACTGCCATGAAGGTCAGAATACCGATGGCAACTCGGCTGAGCCGGCGGACTTCATTATCGAGACGGCGCATCGCTGGATCGATGCGGGCGCTGATGCGTTTATCGGCCATGGCCCGCATATGCTGCGAGGCATCGAGATCTACAAGGGTAAGCCGATTTTCTATTCACTCGGGAACTTCATGTTCATGTTTGAAACCGTGCAGCGGTTCCCGTCCGAAATGTATGAAGCGCAGAAGTTGCCGCCCACAGCGACGCCGACTGATGTGGCGGACGCCTGGTCGCAGCATGAGAACGGGACCGCAAAGGGATTCCATGCCGATACGGCCTTCTGGCAGTCAGTGTTGCCCATCTGTAAGTTTGAAGGGGGCAAGCTTGCGGCCCTGGAGCTGCATCCGATCACGCTGGGTCTCGCACGGCCCCGCACGGAGCGGGGGGAACCGACGCTCGCAGGCAGCGAAGAGGGCACTGCGATCTTGGACCGGCTTGCTCAGCTGTCCGCCCCGTTTGGCACGCGGCTCACGGTGGAGAAGGCCGGGAACCGGGTCATGGGTCGAGTGACGCTGTGACACAGCAGCAGGGGCAGGATCCGCACGCGAACGTGCGATCCTGCCCCTGCTGATTTTGTGAAAGCCCTACCCCTGCATCGTGCCGGGAAGCCGGGGCTCGGGCTCGGCCGCTGCCGCTGCCTTGTCCCCGAACCGTGCCAGCAGCTCAGCGACCTCCGCATGCTGCGCCTCACCGTGACCCCGGTCCAGCAGGGCGATGCGTGTCCGCCGCTCCAGGAAGTCCTGGGGGTAGACCGCCATCTCCTCCCGGGCGGCGTAGGCGACCTCCGCCTTCAGGTTCGGCAGCCCGGGGACGACGGGCTTGCCCAGTTCGGGGTACTCCCGCACCAGACGCTCGAGCGCCGCCGGCCGGTCGGCGCCCAGGGGCAGCTCGCCCGTACGGCACCGGCGCCCCGTCATGCCAAGCCGCTTGACGACGTGGTCCGTCGCCTCTGCGGCCATTGTGCGGTAGGTCGTCAGCTTACCGCCGGCGATGGAGATCAGGCCCGACTCGCTCTCCCACAGCTTGTGCTCACGGGAAAGGCTGGCCGTCGTCCCACCTTCGGCGTTAAGCAGCGGGCGCAGGCCGGCGATCGAGCTGATCACGTCGCTGCGCTGGAGCTGAACGCCGGGGAATGAAGCGTTGGCGGCGTCCAGGATATACTGGATGTCATCTTCCTCTGTCGTCACCAGATCAGGGTCTTCCGCGTAGGGTGTGTCGGTCGTCC
>JAQBPS010000024.1 GCA_028287415.1 Bacillota bacterium
CCACCATGCCACTTGGCATTCTGATTCCCCCTGTTGTTCAGGAAAATATTACCAAACTAGATTCCCGACTACAATAGGGTCGTCCTTTTGCCACTACGCTGGAGCTCGAGGTGGCAAAACTGAGCACTGTTCGCGGCCGAGACGCCCGCGATTTACAGCCCAGGCATGCCGATAGTCAGCTAACACGTTGCGTAGCGGTTTTATGGTACCTTCCATACCGTTCTTGCCTCGCATCGCAATAGAAAAGTGCTCCGTTTTGCCACCTCGAGCTCCAGCGGGGTGGCAAAAGGGCGACCCTATTGTAGTCGGGAATCTAGTTTGGTAATATTTTCCTGAACAACAGGGGGAATCAGAATGCCAAGTGGCATGGTGGTGGTTCCAGCGGCCATCCTCCTCGACCCGCATCTCTGAACCTGCCTGGTGTAAAGATTTACGAACATCTCGCCGCCATTAGCCGCAACCGCAGCTGCCTCGGACGAACAACGATATGGAACGATTTCTCAGAACGTTGAATGGCCAACATCGCGGAATCACAGGGCGTCAAAGTTGGAGCCGGTACATTCTGCGTTGTGGCGCCCAGGTCGCTTTCCAGGACACCTATCGCAACATGAAGAGACATGGTCCGGTTGAACCATTGGTGACGAATGACCAAAATCTGCGAACTCCGCGGCCATAAAAGGATCGGAAAAGCAGGCCGACGAATCCACCTGCTCCGTCATACCTCCTGGATGTCAACGCCGGCCAGGTAATGCGCCAGTGCGTCGCCGGTGGGGATATCGGGCTCCAGGCTGGCCGCATTGCCCGCAGCGCAGGCGGTCCCTAGCCGAACCGCTTCCAGGATCGGCTCGCCGCGAACTGTGCTGACGGCCAGGCCAGCGACGAAGGCATCGCCGCAGCCGGTCGGGTTGAGGAGCCGGATGCGTGGCGGGCGAATCCGGAAATACCGGTCGCCGCTGCCGAGAAACGCCCCCTCCCCGCCCAGTGTGACGATGACCTGGGGGATCCCCCGGTCCGACAGATCCCGGCAGTGTGCTTTGAGGCCAGCGTCCCCGGATGGCGCTCCGCCCACCAGCTCCGCGAACTCCTCCTCATTCGGCTTGATCGCCCACGGGTGCGCGGCGATCCCCTCCTGCAAGGGGAGCCCGCTGCTGTCCAGAATGGTGCGCACGCCGGCCGCATTAGCGCGCTCCAACAGCTCCCGATACAGGGTCGCCGGCACCCCCGGGGGCAGGCTGCCGGAGAGCACCACGACCGCCGACCCGCCCAGCGCTTCCGCGTACGCGGCCATGAACGCAGCTACCTCATCCGGGGTTACAGTGGGCCCCGGCTCGTTGACGACGGTCGCGCCGCTGCCGTTTTCCTCGGCAAAGATGTAGCAAGTCCGGGTCTCCTGACCCGAGTCGGTCAGTCGGTCGTCAATGCCCAGGCGGCGGCACTCGCTCCGGAGAAACGACCCGACCAGCCCGCCGGCGAAACCAGTCACCCGGACCGCTTCCCCGAGGCGCCGGACGGCCCGGGCCACGTTCAGGCCCTTGCCACCAGCCTGCACATTCACCTGCAGGGCCCGCTGGACCTGCCCGCGCTTGAGTTCGTTCACCAGAATTGTCCGGTCCATGGCCGAGTTAAGACTGACTACGGTGATCACAAGCGCTACCCCCTGTTTCGCGGGCCTGCCGGTGCGGCGCCGATTTCCGCTTGATGCCCATCCTTCATGCAACGACCAACAGACACACCGGACTTGGCACCGCCACCTCGTGACCGGTGAAGGTGAGGGCGCCGGACTCCTGATCGATCCGGAAGGTGAGCACGCTCCCGCTCTCCTGGTTCGCAGCGAGCAGGAACTGGCCGGAGGGATCGAGGGCGAAGCCGCGGGGCGTGCGGCCCCGGGTCGACTCGTGACCGACGAGGGTAAGCCTCCCGGTCCCTGCGTCCACCTGATAGATCACGATGCTGTCATGCCCGCGGTTGGAAGCGTAGAGGAACCGGCCCGAGGGATGCATGTGGATGTCAGCCCCGGTATTGGGCCCGGCGTAGTTCTCGGGCAGGGTCGGTACTGTCTGCAGTTCCGTAAGGCTGCCGCGGGCGGCATCCAAGTGAAAGGCCGTCACGCTGGAATCGAGTTCGTTGATGACGTACGCACAGGGCGCCGTGGGGTGAAAGGTCATGTGGCGGGGGCCGGCCCCGGGCCGCACGGGCTGCCAGGGGATCTCAGCCGGCTCCAGCTTGCCCCGGTGCGGGTCCAGGCGATAGGTAAAAATCCGATCCAGGCCCAGGTCGGGCACAAGCACCCAGGCGCCGGAGGGGTCCGGCTGAATGGAATGCGGGTGGGGCGCCGCCTGGCGGGCCGGGTTCGGGCCGGCGCCCTCATGTGCCGCCCGGTTCGGGCCGGCACCCCCCTGTGCCGCCGCCCGGTTCGGGCCGGCGCCCTCATGGCGGACCAAGTCTGTCGCTGGCCCCGGCCCTCCGTCCAGCCCGATGGGCAGCACGGCCACGCTGCCCCCGACGTAGTTGGCGACCAGCGCATACCGGCCCGTCGGGTCCAGGCTGATGTAGCACGGGGCGGCGCCCTGGCTCGGCCGCCGGTTCAGAAGGCTGAGGCGTCCCGTGG
>JAQBPS010000039.1 GCA_028287415.1 Bacillota bacterium
GACCAGTGTCTCGGCCGGCGCCAGCCAGGAGCGGCGCAGCGACTCCACCAGCTTGCCGACCGCCTGGCCACCGCCCCCCAGCAAGGGCCGCCGGTTAAACTCCGCCGTGCTGGCAATCCGGTCGATCTCGTCGGCGATGTTGGTCAGTTCGCCCTGAAGCAAGCCCTTCTCCTCCGGCGTCCACACGCCGTTCGCTGCCTGGACCGCCAGTTCCCGGCCCCGCTGCAGCATCTGTGTGACCTCATTCAGCGTACCCTCGGTGGCGCGCACGAGCGAGATGCCGTCCTGAATGTTACGCATCGCCTGGTTCATGCTGCGGATCTGGTTGCGCATCCGCTCGGAGATCGCCAGGCCTGCCGGATCATCCGCAGCGCTGTTAATGCGCTGACCAGAGGAGAGGCGTGCGATCGTCCGCCCGATCGCCGTGGCGGTGCCGTTGTAGATCCGCCAGGCGTTCAGCGCCGATATGTTGGTGTTGATCCGCACGGACGCACCCCCCTCGTTCGGAAACTCCTTGCTCTATATATCGAATGGAGGGCGGACAACGTTAACGGGAGAGTGCCTGGCTCTCCCGCAGTTCTGACTAGATGCGATTGGTGAGAATCTGCTCTGCCATGGCCAGCTGCTTCGTAACCTCAGCGGGCGCCGTGCCGCCGGCTGACGTCCGCAGGTTGACGCAGGTTTCCGGCGCAATCGCCACATAAATGTCCGGTCCGATCCGGGCTGCGAACCGCTGAAACTCCAGCAGCGTGCAGTCCGCGAGGAACTTTCCCTCCTGGATACAGTAGAGCACAAGCTTGCCGACCACCGCGTGCGCCTCCCGGAAGGGCATGCCCTGCTTGGCGAGGTAGTCCGCCAGGTCGGTCGCATTCGAAAAGTCCTGCCGGACCGCACCAGCCATGCGCGCTGTGTTGAACTTCACCGTGGCGACCATTCCCGCCGTCACCTTCAGGCAGGCCTTCAGGGTATCCACGGCGTCGAACAGCCGCTGCTTATCCTCCTGGAGGTCGCTGTGGTAGGTGAGCGGAATTCCCTTGAGCACCGTCAGCACGGCCATCAGGTTGCCATACATACGGCCCGTCTTGCCCCGGACCAGCTCCGCTACGTCCGGGTTCTTCTTCTGCGGCATGATCGAGGAGCCGGTGGCGTAGCTGTCGTCCATCTCCACAAAGCCGAACTCGGTGCTGGACCAGTTGACAAGCTCCTCGCAAAGGCGGGAGAGGTGCATCTGGCAGATGGCCGCAGCCGCAAGGAACTCGATGATAAAGTCCCGGTCGCTTACGGCGTCCATGCTGTTTGGGTAGACCGAGGCGAAGCCAAGCTCGGTGGCGGTGAATTCGCGGTCGATGGGGAAGGTGGTCCCGGCCATGGCCCCGGCACCGAGCGGCGAGATGTCGGCCCGCCGGCGGCTATCTGTCAGGCGGCCGTGGTCGCGCTCCAGCATCCAGAAGTAGGCCAGCAGGTGGTGTGACAGCAGGATCGGCTGGGCCCGCTGCAGGTGGGTGTAGCCGGGCATGATCACGTCCCTGTGCTCGGTGGCCCGGTCAACCAGCACGCCCTGCATGTCGCTGACCAGCGCCTGGATCGCGGTGATCTCCGTTTTGACCCACAGGTGAACGTCGGTCACCACCTGGTCGTTGCGGCTGCGGGCGGTGTGGAGGCGCCCGCCGGCCAGTCCGATCTTTTCGGTGAGCCGTCTTTCGATATTCAGATGGATATCTTCGAACTCCTGGCGGAACGGGAACTCACCCGCCTCGATCTCGGCGAGGATCTCCGTCAGCCCCTGCACAATCGCCCCGGCATCCTCTGCGGATATAATCCCCTGGCGCCCGAGCATGCGGGCGTGGGCGATTGAGCCCTGAATGTCCTGTTTATACAGTCGTCGATCAAACGAAAGCGAGGCGGTAAACCCCTCGACGGTCTTATCGGCAGCCTTCGTGAAGCGGCCGCCCCAGAGCTTGGTCACAGCATCTGCCCCCCGGTCACACTTTGCATAAGTATACTTCGAATATGCATATCTATGCAACCCCTGTTACGGTCTCAGCGGCAGATCCTCGCCTGCGCCGAGCGCGTCAAGCACCAGGAACATCACACCCGTGAACAGGGAGAGCCAGACGTACTGCCTGGGCAGCCGGAGCAGGAGGGCACCCGCCCGGACAGCGCACAGCGGCAGCGAAAAGCGGTAGATCGCGGAGAGGATCGCCGGCCAGAACGGCAAGCGGTCCCGCGACATGCGCCAGCGGGCGACCAGGAGGATTGCGAGCGGCGCCAGGCCGCCCATCAGCCAGACCGGGTCGAACCGGGAAAAGCCGTGGGCGGCCACATGGGGTATCACGTCGAACACGGCGACGAGCGAGATGGCTACCCAGGAGAGCACGGCGGCGCCAACCCCGGCCAGCGCCAGGAGCGCCGGGCTGAGACTGCCCTCACTCGTCACGGCGAGGGTGAGCACGAGCCATGTGACGAGCGCAGCCCCGAGCCCCCCCAGCAGGTAGCCAGTGCGAAACCGGTCCTCCAGGAAGAGGACCGGCCCCGCACAGGCCGCCAGGGCGCAGAGTGCGCTCAGCGACAGGCGGTAGTATGTGCGGGTCATTGGATTGAAGGCACGCTGGTGCAGCCGACACTCACGTTCCGCTTCCCCCTTGCAGACTCCTCACCATGCCCAATTCTCTTTGAACTTTCACGTTCCTGCCATCAGCTTATCGTCACGGTGAATGGAGCGCTATGCAAGACGGGGCCGCGCAAAGCACGAGGCGCCAGACCAGCTGGCGCCTCGTGCTTATGCACTCACCTACTCACGGGAATTGGCGCCGGCTACTTCGCCCCGGCGTTCTTCTGCACCGCTGCGAAGACCCGTGTCGGCAGGCCAAAGATGTCAATGAAGCCCTTGGCCGCCTTGTGATCGAACTTATCCGCCTTGTCGTAGGTGGCCAGGTCATAGCTGTAGAGCGTGAGGGGTGACTTCCGCCCCACGCATTGGGCCGAGCCCTTGAACAGCTTGATCCGCACCTCGCCGGTCACCGTCTCCTGTGACTGCTTGATGAACGCATCCAGGGCCACCTTGAGCGGCGAGAACCACAGGCCGAAGTAGACCTGCTCCGCGTACTTCTGCTCCAGCCCCAGCTTGAAATGGTGCAGCTCACGAGGCAGGGTGATCGTCTCCAGCTCCTTGTGCGCCAGCGTGAGCACGGTGGCAGCGGGCATCTCATACACCTCACGGGACTTGATCCCCACCAGCCGGTTCTCCACGTGGTCGATCCGGCCCACGCCATGGGCGGCAGCGATCTCGTGGCAGGTCTCGATCAGCTTGACCAGGTCCAGCGCCTCGCCGTTCAGCGAGACCGGCACGCCCTTCTCAAAGCCGATATTGAGGTACGCGGGCTCGTCCGGGGCGTCCTTGGGGTTGACCGTCCATCCGAAGGCCGCTTCCGGCGCCTCAGCCCAGGGATCCTCAAGCACGCCCGCCTCGCAGGAGCGCCCCCAGAGGTTCACATCCAGCGAGAACGGATTCTCCTTGTCCACCGGCACGGGGATGCCGTGCTTGCTCGCGTAGTCGATCTCCTCTTCACGGCTCCAGCCCCAGTCACGCACCGGGGCGATCACCTGGAGGTTCGGGTTGAGGGCGGCCACGGAGACCTCGAAACGCACCTGGTCGTTCCCCTTGCCGGTGCAGCCGTGGGCGACAAAGTCGGCGCCCTCCTTTTCAGCCACCTCCACCAGCAGCTTGGAGATCAGCGGCCGGGAGAGGGAGGCCGAGAGGTAGTACTTGCTCTCATACATGGCGTTCGCCTGTAGGGTCGGCAGGATGAAGTTGTAGGCGAAATCGTGCTTCGCATCGTAGATATAGCTGCCCGTCGCCCCGATGCTCAGCGCCTTCTTCTGGATGAAGTCCAGGTCCTTGTCATTGGCGCCGACGTCAGCCGACATGGCGATCACGTCGCAGTCGTAGTTCTCCTTGATCCAGTGGATGGCCACCGAGGTATCCAGCCCACCAGAGTAGGCCAGCACGCATTTTTTCTTCGGCAAGACAAGGCGCCTCCTTAACCGTTCCCGAGAATGTCTTGCATGATTATACAACAGATACGTATAAATATGCAAGCCAATTTTGCCCGTAGTTTACCGGCATCGGCGAAATCCGGTATAGGACATCTGACCCATGCCACTGAGACTTTTGTCCCATATCCAGTTAATTTTGAAGGTAGTGATATAACTATTACGAAAGAATAATCACACAGAAGAACGGCGAGCGTTACCTGCGCCGCCCGACTGCTGTGTTATCACCGAAGGAGGCTGCATCATGGCAATCCCTCGCTCCCGAACACGACGGCTCCCCGGGCTCCTGATTCCGCTCCTGGGTCTCGGCCTGATGGCTCCCGCACATGCGGCGCCCGCAGCTGGCGCATCGCCGCCAAGCGCCTCCCGCCCCGTCACCGTTTCGGCCATGGGTGCCGGACAGGCCACGGCGGCGGTCGACCCCAGCCTCCAGGCCGCCCTGTCGAAGGGCGGTTCGCAAACGTTCATCATCAAGCTGAAGGGTGCCGCCGATGTGAATGGCGCCGCCGCGCAGGCCCAGTCGGTCGCAGCCCGCTCCGGCAAGACCCCCGCCTCGCAGCGGCTGGCAAGAGCACAAGCCGTCATCGGCAGCCTGCACGACGTTGCCGACAAGGGACAGGCGGGCCTGGCCCCCCTCCTCAACAGCCTGCAGGCAACCGGCGCCATCGCAAATGTGCAGCGCTTCTGGATCGTGAACGCCATTGCTGTCACCGGCGATGCCAAGGCCTTGGATGCACTCAGCCACCGGCCCGAGGTCGAGAAGATCACCCCCAGCAAGAGCTATCAACTCCTGGGCGGCAAGGCGGGCACGGCCGGGGCCCCCGCCGTCAGCAACAGCCCGCCCGCCGCCACCGCTCAGCCCGGCACCCTCGCCACCGAGTGGAACATCGACCGCGTCAATGCCCCCGGCGCCTGGGGTCTGGGCATCGACGGCACTGGCGTCGTCGTCGCCAACCTTGACACTGGCGTCGATGGCACCCACCCGGCCCTCGCCCGCAAGTGGCGCGGCGCCGACGGCAGCCCCGCCATCTACAGCTGGTTCGACGCCGTCAACAACAACAACACCGCCCCGTACGATGACCACAGCCACGGCACCCACACCATGGGCACGATCGTCGGCTCCGAGGCGTCCGGCGCCAACCAGATCGGCGTCGCCCCCGGCGCCCGTTGGATCGCCGCCAAGATCCTGAACGCCTCCGGCAACGGCACGGATGTCGACATCCTGGAGGCGGGGCAGTGGATTCTCGCCCCCGGCGGCGACGCTTCCAAGGCGCCGGACGTCGTCTCCAACTCCTGGGGCGGCGGCTCCGGCATTGATGAGTGGCTCCGTCCGACCGTCCAGGCCTGGCGCGCAGCCGGCATCGTGCCCGTCTTCGCCAACGGCAACAGCGGGCCGGGCGCCGGCACCGTCAACACCCCCGGCAACTACCCCGAGGTGATCGGCGTGGGCGCCACCGACGCCACGGACATGGTCGCCAGCTTCTCCAGCCGCGGCCCCTCCCCCTACGGCGAGATCAAGCCGGAGGTGAGCGCACCGGGCGTCGGCATCCGCTCCTCCGTCCCGGGCGGCCAGTACCAGGGCGGCTGGAGCGGCACCTCGATGGCCACGCCGCATGTGGCTGGCGTCGTGGCGCTGCTCCGCCAGGTAAACGCCTCGCTCACGCCCGATGAGATCGAGCAGATCATCACCAGCACCGCAGTACCGCGGACCGATTCCCAGTACACCACGGTGCCGAATAACGGCTACGGCTACGGCATCGTCAACGCCTTTGATGCCGTCTCGTCCGTCCTGACCGGGCGCGGGACGCTCAGCGGTCGGGTTGCGACCAGCGGCGATGACCTCGAACCGCCCGTGATTACCCACACCCCTGTCACCACGGCATTTACCGGTCGGGACGTCCCCATTCAGGCTCAGGTGACGGACAACGTCTCCGTCACGGAGGTCAACCTGTACGCCCGGATGCAGGGAGACCCCTACTACACGATCATCCCCATGACCCGCAGCGCAGGTGACGTCAAGAACGGCA
>JAQBPS010000052.1 GCA_028287415.1 Bacillota bacterium
ACCGCTGGGCTTACTCGACGCTGACCGAACCCATCCCCGTGTGGGCGACAATTGTGACCGGCACCGCGGCCTGCTCAAAGTTCGCCGTGCGGGCGATCACGTGCTTGTTCGCCAGCGTGCGGGAATCACGATCGTAAAGCAGATCCGGCAGGCCCACGCTGACGCCGCCCATGCCGGTGTGTGCCTCCACCTTGAAACCCGCGCCGGGGCCCATGCGCCGGCTGCTGATCCGCACCGAGCCCATCCCGCTGGACAGCCGCAGGGATTGCGGGCGAGCCCCGGTGGGAGTGATGTCCAGCGACCCATTGCCGGTTTCGGCCTTCAGGTTGGCCGAATCTGTCTCCACCTCAACGGAGCCGTTGCCGGACCGGATCGTCAGATCGTCCGACTGGCCGCCCCGGCAGGTGACCCGACCGTTCCCCGTGTGGATGCGGCCGTCGGACAGGGACAGGCCCTCCAGATCCACATGTCCGTTGCCCGTGCGGGCTTCAACCCGGTAGCGCCGGTCAATCGGCACATTGAGGGTGACGTGCACCGCCAGATCGCCGAATTCCATGCGCCGGGCCTCCAGTTCGAAACCTTGCTCGTTCGCCTTCACCGTGAAGGCATCGCGGGCACGGTTGCGGGCCTCCGCCTCAGTGTTGCCGCGGGCTTTCACCAGCACCAGCGCCTGGTAACCCGGCTGGTCCCAGGTGCGCACCTCTACCCTGCCGTTGCCGGTGATGATGCGCAGGGGGATGTCGCTGGCAGCAAACTTGCCGGAAAACACGGAGGTGAACTCGTGCGGCGGCTCAACCACGCCGGCCACCGCTGACGTGACCCGCTCCACGACATCTTCAATAAAGGAGCCCAGGCCGCCGCCGAAATTGGTGACCCGGTGCGGGCCGGCGTCGGCGGGCGGGGGCAGCACCGCGCCCGGCCCGGGGGGCTGCGGCTGGGTCACGGCGGCCGGCTCCGCCACGGGGCCGGGGCCAGTAGTACCTGCCGCCGCGACCCGGGCAACCCCGTCATCCGGCCTGCCGCCGTCGAGCGCCTTGAGCAGTTCGGCCGCCTCGCTGGCAGTGATCTTCTTGTCCGCAACCATCTGGAGGATCATCAGCCGTTCTTCCTGTGCCATAATAAGTTCCCTCCCCGGTTATTGCAGGAGCCGAATATCGCCGGTCTGCACGGCGACCCGGATGTTGCCGGTACCCTCGCCGACCTGACCCGGCTGGGTCTCACCCAAATTTGCCTCGACCTTACCGACCCGGGCGTCCAGGTGGTGCCGGAACGCGGCGCCCGGCCCTACCTTGAGGTCGACGTCGCCCACCTTGGTCTCCAGTTCCCAGATGCCCACCTGGTCGCCTGCGACCACCCGCAGGTCGCCCACCTTGTTGCGTACCTGAAGGTTGGTGCCGTGCGGCGCCCGAATGCTGTAGTCAAGGCGTGTGTCCTTCAGTATCATGACGCCGGCGGCGCTGATGCTGGGGTGCGATACCTCCAGCACCAGGTCTGCTCCCCGCCGCATCGCAGAGACCCTGGTGAGCGTCGCCCGCTCCTCGGCATCAGCCCGGTCGGCGCCCCACACCGTCTTGCGGACTTCCACAGCGATCTCCGGGTGATCGGTGAAGCGGACAGTCACATCGCCAATGCGGTTGTCGATCACCAGCCGGTCGCCCGACCGGGTCGGGATGGTCAGTTCCTCCTGCTGCTCAACGCTCTCCCGGTCGATGCTGATGCCCACCTTGATCATGCGGGTCCGCTGTGCCGGCCGCGCTGGCTGTGCCGGGCGGTCTGTCGCAGTCGTGCGCTGCTCATCGAGCTTGCGGTGGAGTTTCGCCTCGAGGCCGCTCAGCGCCCGGTCAAGCCCCTGAAAGCTTTCCGTTGCAACTTGCTCGATGCGCTCGCCCAGGCCCCGGGCGTCCACCGGGCGGGTGCCGGCGTGCGGCATGTGGGCAGGGGCGGCAACCCGGCCGGCCCGCTCGCTCTCCTCCAGCGCCTGGAGCAGCATCTCCCCTTCATCGGGCGTCACCTTGCCCTCAGCCACCATCTGCAGAATCAGCTTGCGCTCCTCGCTCATCGCTCCGCCACCACCTAGATGTTCTTGAGTTGCTTGACCGCCTCTTCGCTGGTGAGCTCACCGCGATTGAGGGCGTCGAGGATCTCCTTGCGGCGGTTCTGCTTGCCCTGGGTGACCTCTTCGGCCGCCACCTGGTCAACCCGGTAGCCCAGGGACTCAAGCACGGCGTCCAGGCGACCCCGCACTGTCGGATACGAGATGCCGAGCTCCCGCTCCACCTCTTTGATGTTGCCGCGGGCCTTGAGGAACACCTCCACGAACACCAGGTGCTCCCGAGAGAGTCGGGCGAACCGGCTCACTTCAAAGGTGCCTTCAATCGCCGTGTCGCAGTGCGTGCAGCGGAGGCGGGTCACGATCATCTCCTCGCTGCAGACGGGGCAGCGGCTGGGCATGCGTCGCTTCTGCATCCGATCCACCTCACTCTGATTCATTTCTTTGAGTCGGACCTTCAATTCATTAAGGTTCCGCTTTACACTTCGAATCATAAGCGTGACAAAGGCGAAGGTCAAGGGTGATTCTTAAAAAAATCAAGGTTTACCCTTCATTTTGTGAATGAGCGTATTAAGAATCATGATAAGGGAGATCGGAACGTGAAAGCGACACGCTGTGACGGACAAAAAAACCCCGGAGCTCTGCAGCTCCGGGGTCTTCATCTTTACTGCATCACCACGAACTCATAACCGGCGGCACGGATCTGCTTGATCAGCTCCGGCAGCGCTTCCACCGTGTGCTGATGCGTGTCGTGCATCAGCACGACAGCGCCAGGATGAATGTAGTTCATCACCTGATCGACCACAAGCTTCGGATCCTTGTAGCCGTCCTTGAGCTTATCCCAGTCCAGCGAGCCGTCCGACCAGTTGATCAGCTGCTGGCCTTCCTCCTTGAGGAGCCCTCGCAGCGCAGCGTTGTAGGCGCCGTTCGGCGGGCGGAAGTACTTGGGCCTCGTGCCGGTCAGTTCCGTGACCGTCTTGATCACCGGCTCGATCTCCGCGCGCATCTGGGCCACGGTGAGGTCAGGCAGGTAGGCGTGGGTCTGGGTGTGCGTCCCGATCGTATGCCCTTCCTTGAACTCACGCTCGAGGAGGTCCCGATTCTTCGCGCCGTACCCGGTCACGAAGAACATCGCCTTGACGTTGTTTTCCTTCAGGATATCCAGGATCTTGGCCGTCGTGCCGGTCGGGCTGGGGCCATCGTCGAAGGTGAGCATGACCACCTTCTTGCCCTTGGCCGCAGGGTCATCGGAGACGAGCGGCATGCCGATATCGGTTGGGTGCCACTTGATCGCCGGCGTGCTCTCCACCGGGGCCGGGGTCGGGGCAGGCGTGGGGATGGGCGTGGGTGACGTCGCTGCAGGTGGCACCGGCGTAGTAGTCACAGCCGGGGTTAGATTCGGGGCGGGAGTCAATACAGGGACCGATTCCGTGACCTTGGCCGAGGAACAAGCCGAAAGCGCCACCGCAGCCGCAACCATCACAGGCACAAGCCGTTTCAATTTGGACCTTTCCCTTCCCACACGCTTAATGTATCAGTTGTAAATCGCCACCATAAACATCATCCTACGCCCGTCCTGACACGATTGTCGAGGGCAAAAGGTCCCATTTTTCCCCGTACGCAGTCTATCGTTGCGGCGTGATCGTGGCATCCAGCGCAGCCATGCGCTCCGGCCCCACCTCCCCAAGCCGCCACAGTGAAACGCCGGCCAGGCCGTAGCGCTTTGCCAGCCCCGCCTTCTGCGGCAGCGTCTCAGGCGTCTCGTAGGGAGCGACGATCCCCAGAAGCAGCTTTGTCCGCCGCTCCGGACCCACCGCCGACACAGCGAGGCGGATCGCCTCCTCCACCTGGTCCGGCGGTTCTGGTCCGCCACTCGCCGTGAAGTCATGCGCCATCACCTCAAGCAAGTCGGCGGCGCCCGCCAGCGCAGCGTAGTCATAGCCGTGGTACCACCCGTTCAGCGGATGCACCGACACGATGGTCTCCTTGCCGGCGGCATGCAACTCCTTTGACACGGACGCCACCAGGCTGCTGAAGCCCTGCCGGATTCGCTGCAAGTCATCCCCCTGTTCGTTCTGGCCGAGCCCCTCCAGGTCGAGCACAACCCCGTCGAAACCCCTACTCTTCACCACGGCCACAATGTCGGTGGCAGCCGTGGCGACCAGTTCCGGGCTCCGCACCAGCGCCGCCAGGTCGGCAGTCTGCTGGTCGACGGCATGAATGGAGAGCAGGCGCCGTACCCTGGCACCAGCCGCATCCGCCAGCAACCGCTCACCCGTCACGTCTCCGTCGGGCTCCGGCCAGCGGTACTCACCACCCGCCAGGTCGACGTGGCCATCCGACTTGAGCATCGCCCAGCCATAGGCCGCATCAGAGAAGCGGGCGACCAGCTGCCGCTCCGGATAGCTGCGCAGCGCATAGAAGGCGAGTGTCCGCATCGGGCGCACCGGGGAGATCAGCGTCGCCGTCTCCGTCGCGCCGTCCCAGTCAACCTTGGCCCCGAAGGCCGCAGAGAAGGCCCGCAGCGGCACCAGCGTCCGGTCATCGACCATGCGGGGCGGCACGTCCAGCGCAACGGGGATCCCATCCACGGACATCACGGCCGAATCGATCTGCAACTGGACCTGGTGGTTCAGCCCCTGCGCATCAATTGACCGGGTCGACTGATACCACGTCACCGTGACGCCCAGCGCCTCCGCAATCGCCCGGAACGGGACCAGCGTGCGGCCCGCCTCCACCCGGGGGGCTACCGGGAAGGCCAGCGGCAGCCCGTCAAGCAAAATGTGCGGCGACGCGGCAGCCCCAACTGGCTTCCCCACTGCAGAGGTACAAAACGCTGCCGCCGCCACCAGCAGGCCGGCCAGGAGTCGTTTCATCTTGCGAACCCCCTCGTATTGATATACTCTGATATGAAATGACTGCTTTGGGAGGGCTGCCCCATGGATTCCCTCACGCATCTGGTACTTGGTCATGCGATGGGTGTTTTCGCCTCGGGCAGCACGCCCGCGGCGCAGGCCGGCGCCTACTGGGGCGCCCTGGTCGGCAATTCCCTGCCCGACATTGACGTCCCGGTCGGCTTCCTGGCAGGCCGGGGGTGGGCTTTGCACCGCAAGTTCACCCACACCATCCCGGGAGTGCTCGGGCTTTCGCTGATGGCGGCCGCCGTGATCACGGCGGCGATCCCCGGGTCACGTATGGGACTCACGTTTGCATGGACCCTGGCAGGCTGCATCGTCCACGTGCTGCTGGATTGCCACAACCTGTACGGCACCCGCCCCCTCTGGCCGTTCTCGAACCGCTCCTTCGGGTGGGGCGTGCTATTCATCATGGATCCATTCATGCTGATCACGCTGGGCGTGGGCGATGTGGCTCACCTGGCGGGCTGGCTGAGTACTGGCACCCTTCAGACAACCTATGCGGTGAACGGGCTGTACATCCTTGGCCGCTGGCTCGCCTGGGCCATCCTGCGCAAGCGCATGAACGCCCCGGGCGTCGTCCGCTTCACCATGGCGCCTTACTTCCTGTTCTGGCGCTACCTGCGTGAGACCGATAACGCTATGGAATATGGACGAGTAAAACTGCTGACCGGTTCCCTCAAGCCGCTCGAATCCGTGGCGCCGGCCCGGGGCCCCGCGGTGGATGCCTCCCGCCTGAATCCACAGGTGGCCACCTTCCTGCACCACGCGCGCTACCCCTTCGCCCGGGTCGACGTCATCGACCAGCGCTACCGGGTGACCTGGGAAGACCTGTACGGCCGGCTCCGTGGCCGCCGCGGCGGCGTCGAGGTGTGGATTGACTCGCTTGGGTAAATTCCTTTCGGGATCCTCTTACAGGTCGCGACTGAGGTGTTAAATATATATTTTTATATTTTGTTTTGTAATCAGTGTATGTATTTAAAATCTGTGTAATCCGTGAAATCCGTGGCCGTATAAAAGACTCACAGAGCCCCCTCGTTAAGCGTTTTTATAGCCACGGATTTCACCGATTACACGGATTCGGATATAAAATATATACAACACCTCAGTCCCGACCTTTCAGATGGTCCCCCAATTAATCGGCGCCCGGGTGCCGAAAATCCGCGTGATCCGCGGAATCCGCGTCAATAAAAAAGAGGCCACAGGAACTCTCCTGTGGCCTCTCACTACATATCTCAGTCCCGCAAACTTCCCCCCAGGTGCTCAAGCACCCGCTCCGCCGCGTCCCGGGTCATCCCCGGCACCGCCAGCACCTCATCGAACGACGCCTCCCGGATGCGCTTGATCGACCCGAAAGCCTTGAGCAACGCCTTCTTCCGCTTGGGCCCGATCCCCGGCACATCGTCCAGGCGGGAATGCGTCGCCGCCTTGCCGTGCAGCTTGCGGTGGTAGGTGATTGCGAACCGGTGCGCCTCGTCCCGGACCCGCTGGAGCAGAAATAGCCCCTGGGAGCCACGCGGCAGGCGAATCCACTCGTCGCGGCCCTCCTCGCAGAGCAGTTCCTCCTCCTTGGCGAGGCCGAAGGTCGGCAGGTGCTCCACACCCAGCGACCGCATGGCCGTCCGGGCGTAAGACAGCTGGCCCTTGCCGCCGTCGATGATCAGCAGGTCCGGGAAGACGGCGAACTTCGCCCCCTCCCCCGGCCCCGGCACCTCCGGCAGCTCCTCAATCTGGGCAGTCTCCGGGGAGGGTTCATCCTCCTCGGGTGAGATCCCGGCTGCGGCGTAGTCGCCCTGCGGCTCCGCCACCAGCAGGCCCTCGTCCAGTTCCTTCACCCGACCGTCCACGATCGCCGCCCGTTCGAGCAGGCCCCGCTTGAAGCGGCGGGTGACCGCCTCCGCCATGTTGGCGAAGTCATTGTTCTTATCCACCTTGATCTTGAAGCGCCGGTAGTCCTCTTTCTTCGGACGCCCGCCCTCAAAGACGACCATGGAGGCGACCACCTCAGAACCCTGAATGTGTGAAATGTCGAAGCACTCGATCCGGTACGGCAGCTTCGGCAGGTGCAACTCGTGCTGGAGTTGCTCCATGGCGCCCTCGGTGGCTGCCAACTCTTGCTCCCGCTGCTGGGACCGCTCGGTCATGCCCTCCGCAGCATTCTGGGCGACCATCTCGACAAGGTCCCGCTTCTCGCCCCGCACAGGCTTGCGCAGGGTCACCCTGCTGCCCCGCTTCTGGGACAGCCACTCCTCCAGCACCTCAGCGTCCACGACCTCGTCGGACAGCAGGATCTCGCGGGGCACAAAGGTCGTCTGATGGTAGTGCTGCTCAATGAATGCAGCCAGCACCTCGGAACCCGTCAGTTCGTCAGCCCCGGCCATAATGAACTGGTCACGGCCGACCAGCTTGCCCTCCCGGACGAAGAAGACCTGGACACAGGCTTCATCGTGGCGGCGAGCGTAAGCGATCGCATCAAGGTCGACCATCTCCCGGGAGATGATCTTCTGCTTCTCGGTCACCTTCTCAATCGCCAGCACCTGGTCCCGCAGTTCCGCAGCCCGCTCGAACTCCAGACTCTCGGCTGCCTCCTCCATGCGGCTCCGGAGCCGGTGAGCGACATCGTCGCTGCGGCCTTCCAGGAAGGCGCCCAGGTCCTTCACCGCCTGGTCATACTCCGCATGCTTGTCAAAGTCGGCCAGACACGGGGCCAGGCACCGGCCAATGTGATACTGAAGGCAGGCGCGCGGGTGCTTTGAAGGATCGTTGCACGT
>JAQBPS010000403.1 GCA_028287415.1 Bacillota bacterium
CCCGCGACCCCCGGGAGATCGAGGATACCCGCTGGGGCACGCTGGCAGAGCTCTGCGGCCCGGTCGCAGAGACCCTGCTGGCGACGGGGCGGGGGCTCTTCGCCTACCGGGTGGCGCTGCACCACGAAGTGGCTCGGCTGCTGGGGAGTGCGACAAAGTAATTGAGCCGGGGGGCTATTGCCGTCGAATCGTGCAACTATGTTTAGAACAATCTGATGTTCGTCTCGTAAACGCCTATGAGACAAGGCATCTCAGTGAATGGGGCGCGCGGTAGCGTCAAGTGTTCTCGGCTTCTCCGAACACCCCATTTATTGGTATATTGTGTCTACAGATCGAGAATCTGGAGGAGGTGAGCAGACTGAGAAAAACGCTTGAAAGCATGTTGCGTGCTGGACAAGCCGAGCTCGTCCTCCAGGAGGCTGATCAATACTTCGATCGTCTAGACGCAAACGATCCGGACACCCAATGGATCGCCCTCCGGGCTGTCCAGGCGGCAGGCAACTTGGCAGCATGGGGGCAGGCGGTTGCGTGGGCGGACCGAGGTTGGGCGACAAATCCATCCGAGGCAGAGATTCGTGGCTGGCTACACTTTTACATGGGCACTGCCCTGATGCATACCGGCGATCTTTTCCAGGCCGAGGCACAATTGCAGCAGTTCCTGACGATCGCCGCAGCTGTAGGCAAGCTGCGCTGGTTTGCCGGTGACGCCCTGTTCAACATGGCCCACCTGAAACGAGCCCTCGGTCAGGGCGATCATGCAGCGTTGCTGTTCGACGAGGCTGCCCAAGCGTACGAAGCGGCGGGCCGCCTGGGTCAGGTACCTGGGTGTACATATGAGATCGGTTGGGGACTCGTGCTTGCGGGTAGTTCAGAGAAGGCTTTGCCTTATCTTGAGACTGCTTCTAGCGCCCTTCCGGAAAGTGATGAACCGGAGTTGGCTGTGAAACTCGACATTGCGCGGGCATTGCACGACAGCCTGATTGGTGCCCTGGAGCGATCCAACCACACCTGCCGGGCCGTCCTGACAGGGCATGACGTTCGCCCCGAGCAGGTCGCTGATTGCGAGTGGATCCTCGGGCGCAATGCCGTCATCATGGGTGACTTCGTGGCCGCAGCACTGCACGCTGACAGTGCCTATGCTGCTGCAGTTCGTTATTGGTGGCCACCACAATTGGATCGAATCAACGCATTGAAAGCGGAGATCGCCGGGGTGACGAGTATGGGGCGCTAGTCGCCCGCCTTCCCCCGCCCTGATCGTTCGCTCCAAGCGAACGCAAACTTCATGCAAGAACCGGCTTAACCGGCCGGTCGTTGCAAAATCCGAATCGCACAGGAGGAAGCTGAAGATGAGGCGCGGTCTAATCGGGTTGCTGTTGATTCTGTCGATGCTCCTCGCCGTTGTCTCGACTGCCGCCGCCGGACCCAAGTGGCCCGTCGTTCTGGACTCCGCCCAGCCGATCCCCTGAACTTCCACATGAGGGCGGCTCCATCAGGTCCAGCAGTGTCTGGGGTGACATCCGCAATTCCACAGCTCGCTGAAAGACAGGCACGTACTGCTCGAACTGGGCCGTTCGCCCAAGTGTGAAGAACTGCTCGGGTAGTGTTGTCAGGGTGGCGACCGCCTGCATGTGTGTCTGCATCACGGGGTGATCTCCGACCAATATGGCGTCCAGCGTTTTTAGCCTGAGATCAAGCACCCACGCGAGCACTACCCGGGGAAGATGCCGGGACTCATGCGCTATCAAACGGAGCACTTCCCGTACTCGCTCCCGCTCGTTGAGGTCGTCCCAATTCGGTAGGTCGCTGCGCCCGGCGGTCACCAGCGTACCGATATCTGCGGCGAGCCCGGCGCAGTCGCCCGAAGTGACGTGATACTTGCTGATTTGGCCCCGAGCGAACGGCTCAGTCACATTGAGTAACTTGACCCAGACGGAAAGCATGTCCGACAGGACCTCGCGCTTTTTCCGATTCTCAACTTCGCTCTGGTATCCGGGGGAGGGTCCTGCATGGGAGTCGATCCAACGCATTGTGAGTTTCTGTTGCGTTCGAGCCCAGTTCAGCAGGTCACCCCGCACGCCACTCGTCACCAGTAATCACCCCACTGTTCGTACACTTGAGAATATAATACCGTTATTTAGCTGGCAGTTCAACAAAAAAATCCCATATAATCCATGTGTTTCGCAAACGCCATTTTCCTGCATTCGAGACACCTCGCGCGAACAAGGCCGGGACCGCTCATCGAGCAGTCCCGGCCTTGTTTGCGTTTATCCCTTCAGGTACTCCCCGAACCAGTCCGCCAGCATGTTCAGCCGGTGCACCCGCAGCCACGGCTTGCCGTTCCGGCTCATCCCGTGGAACTCACCCGGGTACCGCACGAACTTCACCGGCTTCTTCTGCAGCTTCAGCGCCGCATACAGCTGCTCACCCTGCTCGATCGGGCACCGCAGGTCGTTCTCCTGGTGCTCAATCAGCAGCGGGGTTTCGATCTTGCTCGCATGCAGAATCGGGGACTGCTTCAGGTACGGCCCGAGGTTCTGCTCCTCCCACCAGTTCTCAGTCCCGAACTGGCTAACCCGGTTGTATCCGGTGTCCGACGTGCCCATTGCGCTCCACCGATTGACCACGGAACGCATCGTGACCGCCGCCTTGAACCGGTTCGTGTGGCCCACCATCCAGTTGACCATAAACCCACCGTAAGAGCCGCCGGCCACGCCCAGGCGATCCCCATCGATGAAGTCGAACTTCTGGACCGCCGTCTCAATCGCCGCCATGCAGTCCTGGTAGTCCAGGTTGCCCCAGTCGGCCATGATCGAGTGACAGAACTCCCGGCCATACCCCTGAGAGCCGCGGGGGTTCGCGTAGACCACCGCGTAGCCCTGCGAAGCGAGCCAATGGAATTCGTAGAAGAAGCCGCAGCCGTACATGCCCATCGGGCCGCCATGAATCTCCAGCACGGTCGGATAGCGCTTCCCCGCCTCAAACCCCGCCGGCCGTAGCACCCAGCCATCAACCGTGGGATGCCCCTCGCCAGCGCTGAACACGAAGCGCTCCGGCACCGGCAAGTCGATCTGCGCGAACAGCTCCGCGTTATGGCTGCTGAGCTGGTACTCCGACACACCGCCGCCCTGAAGCACGGCGCAGCAGTTGGCCACCTTGGCCGCCGGCTTGTGCTCATCCAGGAGCGCCAGGTAGATATCGGCGGGGGAGGTGGCGGTGGCGTACGCCAGGGCCGCCTTCCGGCAGTCCGGCGTCAGGCTGTAGGCGTGGATCATCTTGTCGCCGCCCGTCACCTGCACCACGGCGCCCGATGTCGCCCCGACCTTCACCAGATGGACCTGCCCGGCATCCGAGACGATGCCATAGATCCAGTGACCGTCGGGCGACCACACCAGCCCGCCGCCCGCCGGTGCCGGCATGTCCGAGATTGCCTCGCTCACAAAGCCCCGGTCCAGGTTGGCAGCGAGCCGCTTGACGGCCCCGCTGGCGCGGTCCAGCAGGTACAGCGCATCCAGGCCGTAGCCCTGCTCCTCAGGCTGTGTCCCGATGAACGCCACGGAGCGGCCATCCGGGGAGACGGACGGGCTGCTGGCAGAGAGCTCACCGTCGCCCGGCGTCAGCCGGGTCAGTTCGCCACCCTCCTTCGGCACATACCACAGGTCGACGTACCACGGCTGGTAGTCCGCTTCCGCGAGCCGGTTAGCCGAGAAGACCAGCCCTGCCGAGTCCGGCGTCCAGGCGGGGTTGAGATGGTTGTACTCGCCGGTGGTCAGCTGCTGCGCTTCGCTGCCATCGACCTTGATGACACAGACCTGCGACCGCTTGTCCGTGTAATAGCCCACTCCGTCCATCTTGTAGAGGAGGCGGCTGATCACCTTGACATCTTTGGTGTACTTCTTGTAGAGATCCTTCTCTTCATCCTCTTTGCCATCAGGCTTGATGCCGTCGGCGTTGAGGGCGGCCGTGAAGGCGATATAGTTTCCGTCGGGGCTCCAGATGGGGGCGCCGGCGCCACCCTTGATGCGGGTCAACTGCCGGGCTTCACCGCCATCCAGCGGGAGCAGCCAGATCTGGTTGGAGCCGCTGCGGTTCGAGACGAACGCCAGGTACTTGCCGTCCGGCGACCAGCGGGGCGAATTGTCCTTGCTGCCGCCAGTGAACTGTACCGGGCCCTGTCCCTGCCGTGCCAGCCAGATGGAAGACTTGTACTCGTTCTTCTCCTTGTCGATCTCCTGGAGCACGTAAGCGACCCGGGTGCCGTCGGGCGAGATCTGGCTGTCGCCAGCCAGCTTGATCGCCAACAGATCCTCGACCTGGAGGGGGCGGCGTGTGACCACAGAAGTGCCTCCTTGAAATAATACGCTATCCAAAGTAATTAGCCAGCCTTGCCGGTGGTTCCTTCCGCCCCCAAAAGAAGAAGGCGCCGCATGGGCGCCTCCGGCTAGTGCTCAATAAACCGGTCGAACCAGTCGCAGATCGTGCGGAGCCGGTGGACCCGCAGCCAGGGCTTGCCGGTCCGGCTCATGCCGTGGCTGGAATCGGGGTAGCGGACAAACTCGACCGTCCGGTGCAGCACCTTGAGGGCGGTGTAGAGCTGTTCCGCCTGCTCCATCGGGCAGCGGTAGTCCTCCTCCTGGTGCTCGATCAGGAGGGGTGTGACGATTTTCTCCACATTCGTGATGGTCGAAAAGCGCCGGTAGAAGGCCATATCGTTCCAGGGGCGGCTCGGGTAGGTCGATAGGTCAACAAAACCAAAGTCGCTGGTGCCGACCATGGACGCCTCGTTGACGCAGGAGCGCATGGTGACTGCCGCCTTGAACCGTTCGGTCTGCCCCAGCGCCCAGTTGACCATGTAGCCGCCATAGCTGCCCCCGGCGATGCCGACCCGGCTCGGGTCGATCCAGGGGTGCCGGGCGATCGCTGCGTCCAGGCCGGCCATCACATCCAGGTAGTCGAGGTTGCCCCAGTCCTCCTTGATGCAGGCGCAGAACTGCTCGCTGTAGCCCTGCGAGCCCCGCGGGTTTGTGTAGACCACGGCGTAGCCCTCGGCGGCCAGACATTGGAACTCCATCATAAAGGCCCAGCCATACTGGCCCATGGGGCCGCCGTGTACTTCCAGCACCGCAGGGTACCGCTTGTGCTCGCTGAAGTCCGCCGGTTTCATGACCCAGCCGTCGGTCTCCGTTTCAAGCCCCTCGGTACCGTGCTGCTGCACGAATGCGTTGCTGCCGCCGCCAGTCTTGAACGTGAAGTGCTCGACCGGGGCCAGCGTCAACTCTGCCAGCAGGCTTTCATTGCTGTTCGTAAGGCGGTGCAGTGCCGAACCGTCCACCAGGTAGAGATCGCCGGGCACATCCGGCCGGGTCAGACCGACGGCTAACTTGCCGCAGCGGGCGTCCAGGGAGCAGGAGAGCACTACGTGATCCCCGCTGGTAAGCGCCGTGACGGCGCCAGAGCTGGCATCCACGGAGTAGATCTGCTGGCGGCCCCGGTCGGCGCCCAGGGCGATCAGTGCGTGGCCATCGCGCGTCCAGGTCAGGCTGCCGGCGGCCGGTGCCGGCATATCCAGGGAGGTCTGGTGGCCGAAGGTGCGATCCCAGTTGGCAGCCACCCGCCGCAGACCGGAGCCATCCTGGTTGATGACCCACAGCCGGTTGGAGGAGTAGCCCTGGAACCGGTCGTACTCGAAGCCAAGAAAGGCGATCTGGGTGCCGTCCGGCGACCACGCCGGGGTGCCGAGCGAGAACGTGCCGGGGGTGATGCGCCGTGGCCCGGCCGCAAGCTGGTCGAGCTCCTGCACCCAGAGGTCTTCGAGGAAGGGGTAGTAGTCGTCATCTTCCCGGCGGTTGGCGACGAAGGCGAGCGCCTTGCCGTTCGGCGACCAGGCTGGAGCGCCATGGTTCCAGTCGCCTCGGGTCACCTGCTGCGCCTGCGGCTCCTCGCCGGCCACGGCGATGACGAACAGTTGCTCGCGCTTGTCCGGCTGATGAAAGCCTTCGCCGTCGGTCTTGTAGTGGATGCGGGTGATCCGCTTGACGTCCTTCGTGTACTTCGCGAACAGGTCGCCTTCCGCATCCTTCTCCTGATCACTGCCGGGGCCGTCTGGCCCGACGGAGGCCGTGAAGGCGATGCGCGTGCCGTCCGGGCTCCAGACCGGGGCGGTGCCCACGCCCTCCTTGAAATGAGTAAGCTGGCGCGCTTCACCGCCGACGGCGCTCATCACCCAGAGCTGATTCTTGCCGCTCC
>JAQBPS010000083.1 GCA_028287415.1 Bacillota bacterium
GCATGGGCCGAGAAGCATCTGGGTGCGGACTTATCAGAGCCGGAGTCCTGGCAAGTGGCCATCAACCTGGCCCTGGAGGAGTTGCACCGCTTCCTGCAGAGTGTTGGGGCGTGACGAGGCGCGCACACCGCTTATCGAGCAACCCCCATGATCCACTCGCCGTCATTAGCGTCGATGAACGCGGTAATCTTCCCCTTCACATCCTGAGGAGCGCCAGGCTTGGGTAGTGGATTGGCAGGTGAAAGGCCGGAGGCAATCTAAGCCCCCGGCCACTTGACCTTCTGAGGATATCTCATCATTTGGCTCGGCGCAGCATAGTCGATCGAATGGGGGTCACCGTGCTGCACCAGGTGCAGGCGGATTGGCGACGTCAACGTAGACCTTTCGGTCCGCAACCGAGGCGTGGACGGGGAACCGGTCGAGGCCCCTGATCGCCGGCCCTGTGAGCACTTCACCGCGAATGTTGTACTGCGCTCCATGACATGGGTTCCAGAAGAGATGGGCCTGTGCATTCCAGGGCACTGTGCAGCCCCCGTTGGGGTCCTTCGCCGACAGTGCCAGGAACTGGCCATCGGGTAGCCGCACGACGTGGACCACTTTCGTAAACGGGCTGTCAACGGCGTAATCCACCAGTCTGACCGTTGTGACGGATTCAGGTGGTGTGATCTTCGCCAGCGGTATGGCTAGTTGTCCTTCAGGGCGAGTTGCGCTGCACCCAACCATCAGTACGATCAGCAAGGAAATAGGGATGACTCGCTTCAGGAGAAGAAGCATCGGCTATGCGCCTCCCATGATCCGCTTTTCTTTAGTGTACCGATAATTAGTTAAAAATTCACTCCGCCTCACACCTGGGTTCAACTAGGTCGTCTGCCGGACTGGCGAATCAAACCCGCGGTGGCCTCATCGGACCTCCACTTGGAAAGCGTAGGACGCGCTCCCGCGTTTCCACCTGGCTGACACATCGTATGTGTAGATGCCCGGCTCACCAGGAACGACGATGGCGGACTTGTCGGACCCGGAGATGGTTGTGGCTGTGTCGCCCACCCACTGATTGATGGTGATGGTGCCATTCTCGGGCCGACTCGTGAACGTGATGGCGAGCGTTGCCCCGCCAGGCACGTGTACGGTCTGATACTGTCCGGTCTGCAAGTGCCGGGGCGGCACGGGGTAATCAGCACAAACCGTGGTCCAACAGTAGGTGCCAAGGATGGCGGGCACCACCACATTCCCGGCCGTAATCCTTGCGTCGGGTGGTTTGCTGCTGCAGCCCGTTACCGTTGCGAGCAAGATCGCCAATACGGTCCATACCAAAGTCGTCCGCATACAACTGCCCCTCCCAACCGCATTCTTGATTACCCGCAGCTCACTGCTGCGCTTGATCCCCGACAGCGGCGACCACCGCATTCCAGACGTTCAACTGCTTGTCGTATAAAGCGACGTCGCCGACCCGAACGCTGCTGCATGCGGGGCGAAATTCAACGCTCTTGCTCGCACCGCTCGTGGCCAGGAAGGTCATCACTGCTCCCTGACCATGATCCTCGAGACAGCCGTGTACGCCCCGGTTATCCCGTTGCAGTCCGTTGATCAGCTGCACGAGCCGACCCACGGTCGCCGGGTCGGTGATCGTACGCGTCATCATCGGCGATTGCGGCTGCCACGGCCGATAGCTGATCTCGACGCGCACGGTGTCGGCCGGAAGCCCGGATTCCGCCGGACGGGCCGGCACTGCGACATCCGTGACCCAGTACTGCAACAGGGTCGTCCCACCATGGCCCTCCTGGAAACTGAGGATGACGTGCAGGCTCGAGTCTTGCTGCGAGACAAAATCCACGCCAGTCGCAGCCACAACGCCCCGCCCACCGGTGCTTCCGGACCCGGATTCAGGAAAGCCCGATGCCGGTAGCTTCTGGCGGTACCAGGCCTCCACTGTTGCCGGCGTGCCGGGGACGACATACCGCGCCCGTGCAGCCTTCAAGTAAGGCGAAGCGGGAGTCATCTCGAAGGGCTGTTGAAAGGGCTGATCGGTTGGCATCGCACCGGGATAGAGCGGCAGGCTCACGCTGACCTTCCCCGCAGGCATATCCGGCGGAACTGGTTCACCGGACACGGCAGCGGCAGGCTCTAATGAAAGCGTTACGAACCCGCTTGTGGCTGGTTGAGCGGCGAGGGCCCCGCCGAGGGCCAGCACTCCAATCAGGGCCGCTAGTACAAAGTGCATCTTCATTCGGGTCCACCTCCTGGTTAACGGGTCGTACATAACTACAGACGTGGACGTACCCTGAGCCGTTTCACGCGGATTGCGGAGGAGGTTGGCAAGCGCTTGCAGGGGGCCAACAACCATTCTGGCATGACGGCCAGCCTTAGAGTTTGGATACCGCCCAGGCGGCCACGCCTGAAACAAGGCTGACGGCGAAACAAAACCACATTGCTTTCGTCCGCCACGCTCGGTCCTCGGGCTGCTCGGTTTGATAATTAGCCCGCATGCGATCGCCGCTCACCATAGCGCCGCTGACAGCCGCACCCAAGAACAGCGAAACCCCGGCCACCCACAGCAGAACGCTCTGCATGCCCCGGACACCTCCACATCAGGCTCGCTGCTGATAGACGCCACCGCCACGGTGAAAGGTTCAACGATTTGCGCATGGGTCACGCCGCCAAGACATCCTCGCCGGCGCGGTCATAGGATGGGCTACGCAGAGACATGCCCTTTGCGGTCCTGATGAGGGCCGTGGCATGAGACTGCACATCCAGGCCGCGGGGGTGGGATGCTGCCATGTCCCTCTATGACCGGCTTGACCGCCGTTTTGGCCGCAAGGTATCTGCGCCCGAGAAGCACCGATTCGTCGAGGATGCGCTGTGGCAATGCCTGTCGCAAGTGCCCTGGGTGACGCTGGCTCGGGCGCCGAACCGCGCCACACTGACCGTCCTGGTCGTCGGGGCCGGGTTCGCCGGCCTCTCCGCTGCGTGGTGGCTGAAACAGTTTGGCGTGGGTACAGTCCGGGTGATCGAGGCCCGGAATCGCCTGGGCGGACGAGTCCTGAGCCTGAAGCGCTTTTCGGGCGGGCGCATCATCGAGGCCGGCGCCGAACTGATCGGACTGAATCATCCGCTGTGGTTGCACTTCGCCCGGAAGTTCGGGTTGGGGCTGAGTGTGTTCACACACGAGGACGACTTCGCCGGCCAGGGACTGGAGATGCCGATCCTTCTGAACGGTTCCCTGCTGACGCCCGAACAGGCCCGGGCCCTGTTCGCCGAGATGACGCTGGCATTCGAACAGATCGCCGGGGAAGCGGAGCCGGTGGATGCCCTGCGACCGTGGCGCTCTCCCGATGCGGTCACCCTTGACGCCATCTCTGTGGCAGACCGCATTCAGGCGCTTGACGTCTCGCGGTTAACGAAACAGGCATTAATGACCCAGTTCGAAAACGATAATGCGACGGCGGTCCGGCATCAGAGTTACCTGGCACTCCTGTCCGCCGTAAAGGGCGGCGGTTTAATGAACTATTTCACGGCTTCAGAGGTGTTCCGTTGCGAGCGGGGCAACCAGAGCCTGGCAAGCTGTCTGGCGCAGTCCATCGCGGAGCAGGGTGAAGGAACGGTGCTGCTTGGCCATCCCGCGACGGCCATCGCGATTCGGACTGTGGCGCCGGGGCGGGTCGAGGTCATAGCGGGCGAACGACGTTTCCGGGGGGACTACGTCATCCTGGCTGTGCCGCCCAGCCTGTGGTCAGGGATCACCATTACGCCGGCCCTCCCGCCCGATCTGAGACCGAATCTGGGTCCGGCGATCAAATATCTGAGTGATGTGCAGCACCGCTTCTGGCTCCAGGCGGGTCTCGCACCGGTCGGGCTCTCGGATCAGTTGGGCGAGACCTGGGAAGGAACCGACAACCAGATGCAGCTATGTGACCAGGGGCTGGAACTGTCGGTCTTTGCCGGCGGTCCCGATGCGGCTGCAGCCCTGCGGGCCGCGAATCCGCACCGGTATTTCGCACGGCGTATCGATGCGCTGTATCCGGGGTATGCAGACGAAGTGCTGCGGACCCGGTTTGTGGCCTGGCCCCGGCAGCCCTGGACCATG
>JAQBPS010000106.1 GCA_028287415.1 Bacillota bacterium
CATGGTCACCCCCAGCGGGTTCTGGAAGTTCGGCAGCGTGAAGATCAGCTTGGGCCGATAGCGCAGGAAGACTTCACTCAGGCCATCCAGCTGGAGGCCATCCTTGTCCACGGCGCGGGCACCACCCGCACGCCCGCTGAGCCAAAGATGCCGAGCGTGTTGATGTAGGAAGGCACCTCAACCACCACGGTGTCGCCCGGCTGAAGCAGCACGCGTGTGATGAGGTACAGCGCCAGCTGCGAGCCGGCGAGCACAAGAATCTCGCCGACGGAGCGCCCCGTCCGGGCTGCGATCGCCTCGCGCAAGGGCACATAGCCCGCCACCGGACCATAACCCAGCGGTGCCTGACCGCCCGACAGCGCCCGAGTGAACAGCCCGCCCAGCACCTCCGCGGGGAAAAGGTCCGGGGACATCTCCCCATGTGCGAACGATATGGAACCGGGGCGGCGCACAATGGCGTTGATATCGGACACCACCGGGTCCTCTGGCTCACTCACGCTCGCCCAGTGCATCGGCCGGATTGGTCCGTCGGGAGGGGGCGTAGGCGGAGCCATTACCACGGTGCCGTGCCCGACCCGACCCTCCACCAGGCCCTCCGAAGCGAGCTCGCGGTAGGCATTGACCACCGTGGTGCGATTGACGCCGAGCGTATTGGCCAGCGTGCGCTCCGGCGGCAGCCGGGTGCCCGCCGGCAGGCTGCCGGAAAAAATCCGCTGCCGAATCTGATCCCGCAACTGCTGATAAAGTGGTGTGGAACTGGTGCGGTCCAATTCGAACATACGGACCACCTCCTGGCGGTTGGTTTGATCCAATTATAGGTCTTTGGTCGGTGGCAGCGCAAGCGGACAAAAACGGCGATCCCTTGTGGGATCGCCGTTTTATACACCAGATGTGCCAGTCACCGAGCCACTATTATTGCTCGATCTTGCAGGGGCCATTCGCCACCATCTGGCACGCGAGCCGGTAGCCCTGCTTGATCAGATCGCCCAGCATGCTCTCCTCGGCATCGGTGGGCGGGCTCAGGTTCTCCATGCCCTCGACCACCTTCACCTTGCAGGTGTCGCAAACGCCGTTCTTGCAGTCCCACTTGACGTCGACGCCCTTGTCGTTGACGCCGTCCAGCAGGTTTTCGGCCTTGGGGATCTCGACGTTGAACTCCTTGCCGCCGAGCATCACCTTGACCGGGATCATCTCCTTCGGCTTCTGCTCCTTCGGAGCAGTCACCACAGGCGCTTCGTCGGCGGCCAGGACCTCGTGGGTCACCTCGACACGGCTTGAGGTGTGATGGACCAGTTCGTGGTTGTGGTGGCAGCTGTAGTTGAACATTGTCTTGACGATCGAGCGCCAGGCATCGCGGGCGTTTTCGGCGTCAACCGTTGTCAGCTCGGCCGGGACCACCGCCTTCAGGTTGGACCAGCATTCAAAGATGCCGTCATCGCCCTTGCGGGGCTTCGGCTCGTCCATTTCGAGCCGCATGCCCTTCACTACCGGTGCGGTGCGGCGAAGCCGCCCAAGGAAGTCCTGGTACACAAGGGCCGCTGCCTTGCCGGCCTCCTGGACGTCATGTTCGCGCACTGCCAGGTAGATCTGCGTTGTGTACTTGGTTTCTGGCACAACCAGTCACTCCTTTTTGCTCATCATGGCTATTATACGGAACATTGGTCCCCGGCTCAACAAAAAAAGAGGCGGCCAGGACGGCCGCCGAGAAAGGGTCTATCACACAGAGGGGGTCAACACAGTTAAAGCATAGCCCGCCTCTGTTACAGGACCATGACATGCTAGTGACAATATCACCACAAATCAGGAGGGTTCCCATGGGCAGTTATTATTTGGACGACAAGACCGTTCACTATCAGTGGGATTCACGGATTGCGCCCCGAGTGGTGATTGACTCAGGCGAGACCGTAACGCTGGACTGCCGGGATGCTGCCGACGGCCACTACGGACCCCACCGCTCTGCTGAGGACATGGCCGCCCCCCGCGTCTCCCGGGGCCACCCACTCACCGGGCCGGTCTACGTGCGGGGCGCCGAACCCGGCGACAGTTTAGCGATCGAGATTCTGGCGTTTGAGCACAAGGGCTGGGGCTGGACGCGGTGCAGCGACCGGGGCGGCTTGCTGCCCGGCGAGTTCGGCACACTGCTGAAGCTGTGGGAGTTGCAGGACGGGTATACCGAGTTCAAGCCGGGCATCCGCATTCCCCTTGAGCCGTTCTGCGGCATCATGGGCGTCGCCCCCGCCGGGGATGAGCCCCTGGCCACCATGCCGCCCCGCAGCGCGGGTGGGAACATGGATATTCGCCACCTGGTGGCCGGCTCGACCCTCTTCCTGCCGGTCTATGTGCCGGGTGGGCTCTTCTCGGCAGGTGACTGCCATGGCGCCCAGGGCGACGGGGAGGTCTGCATCACCGGGATTGAGGCGCCGATGGCGGTGACCCTCCGCATCAGCCTGCGTAAGGGGTATACGATTCCGGGGCCGCAGTTTGTCACGCCGAGCCCGCTCACGAAAACGGACACCCGGGGCTACTTCGCCACGACGGGCATTGAGCCCGACCTGCTGGAGGCGACCCGTCAGGCGATCCGCCATATGGTGGAGCACCTGGTGCAGGAGCGAGGGCTGACGCGGGAAGAGGCCTACCTCCTGTGCAGCGTGGCGGTAGACCTCAAGGTGAGTGAGGTCGTGGACGCCCCGAACTGGATCGTGTCCGCCTACCTGCCCTTATCGATTTTTGTGGGTTGAGATATTTATGGCCACGGATTTCGCGGATTACACATTCCGCCACACTGAAAACCCGTCCCGGGCTCCGGAAATCCGTGAAATCTGTGCAATCCGTGGCCATATAATGCCGGAAAAGAGCCACCTATCCGGCCGCAACCTCTTCCGCAGGCGCCGCCACACCCTCAAAGGAGACAAGGTACCCAGTGAACTTGTTCAAGTTCAGCACCCCGGTATCCAGGATCAAATAATTCCCCTTGATGCCCAGGAGGCGCCCTTCCGCCGGTGCCTTCTCGATGTCGTGGGAGGAGATCTTCTCGGGCAACTCACTGACCGGGTAGTTGAAGGTGCGCACCTGCTCATCCGAGAGGATGTACCCGCGGAAGTCGGCGGGAATCAGGCCCAACACCCGCTCCCGCACCTCCAGGAGCGGCGTCGCCACCACGTCGCCCTTGAGCATCTTCCGCCAGTTCGTCTTGTCCGGCATGTGCTGCGACAGGAAGAGTTCCAGGTCGCCGGCCATCTTGCGAGTCGGCACCAGGGCGATGGGGATCGCCTCCACGGCGCCCTGGTCCATCCACCGGCCGGGAATATTGCGGGTGATGCCAACCTTGACGTCGCTGGACTTCGCCAGATAGACATAGGTCGGAATCATGCAGTGCGCATCGCCCCACTCCTGCTCCCGGCAGGTCTCATAGTGGCAAAGATGCGGCTTCACCTGACACAGATCGTTGCGGGCCAGCTTCTGAAAGCACGGCCAGCAGTAGCCATTATTGAACAGCTTGTTGCTCTTCCGGTCGCAGTGAATGCACCGCTTCTCGCCCTCAAAGGCGAGCCGGATCTGCCCGCCGATCAGCGGGTTGAGCGGGATCTTCTGCTCCCCAATCTCCAGATAATAAACCACCGTCTCCTCGCCGATCGCTGGCGACAGGTCGCGTAGAATCCCCTTATAAGTCACGCTTAAACTCCTCCCGCCACAACGCCCCCGGGGACTACCCCGGGGGCGTCGGCATTCTCTAGATCAACCTTACGAGCACTTGGAGTAGCCGCAGTTGTGGCAGGTGACGCAACCCTCGCCGATCGCCAGGGCGTGCGAGCCGCACTCCGGACACGGATCGACGTGCTTGTCCAGCTCAGCGCCGGCCATGGCGGGCGCCGGGGCGACGTATGGCTCCTCGTATGCGGATGGCTGGTTCATGGCCACCACGTTTCCCCCGCCGGCGTGGGCGGCGTCCTGCCAGGCCACGAACCGCTGGAGCCCCTTGGAAATGGCACTCGCCAGCGATGTCACCCGGTTCGGGCCGAACCCGTAGCTGCCAGAGCCACCGATGTTCTTCAGGGTGTCAATGATGATCTCGATCCGCTCACGGACCGGCACGTCCGAGCGCAGGCGGAGCATTTTCGACACCAGCATGCCCATGCCGACCGCGTCAGCCATCAGGTCGGAGCCGGCGGCGCCCACGTTGACGATCATCTCAAACGGCTCGCCGTCGTCATCCATGTGGACATCCATGGTCATCTTACCGAAGTGGGTGGGAATCACGAACATCTTGCCAATCGCTTCCGTCGGGCGGGGCGCCACGGCGGGACCCGCAGGTGCAGCAGCCACCGCGGCCGGCGCCGGAGCGGCAGTCTCCTGCTTCTCCTCGGTCTTGTTGCCGGAGGTGAGCACCTGGAACGAGCGGCTGCCGTCACGGTAAACGGTGATGCCCTTTAGTCCCAGCTCCCAGGCGAGTGCGTAGGACTGCGCCACGTCCTCGAGGGTCGCCTCGTGCGGGAAGTTGATGGTCTTCGAAACAGCCGCGTCGACCGGCTGCAGGGTGACGGGCAGGTCGTCGCCGCCCTGGAAGGCAGCCTGCATGCGAACGTGCCACTCGGGGTTGATGTCGTGAGAGGTGCCAAACACGTTCTGCCAGCGCTCCGGCACGCCGTCAATGCCGCGGGCGGTGCCGTGCTCCTCTACCCGCTTCATCAGTTCCTCGGAGTACCAGCCTTCGGCCCGGGCGATCTGCTCGAACTGGCCATCTACATCGAGCATGAGGGCGCCGGCCTGGTTGCGGGTGAACACCAGCGCAAACTTGGGCTCAATGCCGCCCGAGCAGGGCATCTGGGGCTTGGCGGCAAACAGGGAGATCGTGCCCGTAGGCGCCACGGTCGTCAGCGTGGCGTTGCGCACCTT
This sequence comes from Bacillota bacterium, assembly GCA_028287415.1. GTDB lineage: Bacteria > Bacillota > Sulfobacillia > Symbiobacteriales > Symbiobacteriaceae > RYN-353. The sequence continues at coordinate 4,894 of JAQBPS010000106.1, forward strand.
GACGCCGGCCTGCTCCCACTGGCTGCCCGGCCACTCCGGGTAGGTGCCTCTGGCCTCGGCCAGGGCGGTGGACTCCTGGGTCGCCTGCTGCTTGATAAAAGTCATGACCTGGCGGCCCAGCTCCACGGCCTCGGCACTGTCGTAGGAATAGCCCATCTGGACCAGCATTTCAGCCCAGCCCATGACACCCAGGCCGATGCGGCGGTCACGCCGGGCCTTCTCGGCGATCTGCTCCAGGGGATACTTGTTCGCATCGATCACGTTGTCAAGGAAGTGCGTGGCGGTCCGGGTCACCGCACCGAGCCGGTCCCAGTCCACGGCGGCCTTGTCGGCGTAGGCGTTCGTGACAAAGTTACCCAGATTGATCGAACCGAGGTTGCAGGAGCCGAACGGCGGCAGGGGCTGCTCGCCGCACGGGTTGGTCGCCTCGATCACCTCGGCGTGGTTGTTCGGATTGCGCCGGTTCATCCGGTCGATGAACACTACGCCGGGCTCGCCGGTCGTCCATGCGCAGTTGACAAGCTTCTCCCACACTGTGCGGGCCCGCAGCTTGGCGGTCGGCTCGCCGTCGCGGGGGTTGAGCAAGTCGTACTCGCCGTCAGCCGTCAGCGCCTGCATAAACGGATCAGTAATGCCGATCGAGATATTAAAGTTCGTGATCGGCGAAGTGTCCGCCTTGGCCGCA
>JAQBPS010000108.1 GCA_028287415.1 Bacillota bacterium
GTGATGACCCTGAACGATGCCGATGTCGGTGCCATTGGCGGCGGCGACGCCGTCACGACAGTGCCGAACGTCGACGTGGATACCTGGAATCCCCTGGCCCACTTCACCGAAGGCTGGCCGCAGGGGATTCCGAACCCGCCGGAGCCAATCACCCTGCATGTCGGCCCGATGTCCGGCCAGACGCTGGAGCTGCCGAACCTGCAGACCAACAGCTACCAGCTTGGGCTGACCTCGCTGGACCTGGTGCGCAATGCGAGCGGTGCCATGGACGTGCTGGGCAAAGCGATCACCACCGTCTCGGGGCTCCGGGGCCAGCTCGGCGCCATCGAGAACCGGCTGGAGCACACCTACAACGTCACCGTGATCAATGCCGAGAACCTGACGGCCAGTGAATCGAAGATACGCGACGCTGATATCGCCCTTGAGATGGCTACCCTGACCAGGCAGCAGCTGCTTATTCAGTCGAGCGCCGCGATGATGGCTCAGGCCAACGCTGTGCGCCGTAATGCAGTACAGGCGCTGATAAAGTTCTAGCCCAGCTTTGCGAAGCCCGCCACAAGATCGTGGCGGGTTTTTTTAGCCCATATTACGCCGATGGGGTTGTATAATTATGCGAGCCTACGGTATAATTATACAAAGCGGTTGTCGCTTGATTCGCGGTTGTTAGAGGGGTATAATGACTGGAGATAAAACCAGGTTTCCCCGGCCGCGGATTAAACGGGTGCTGTGACGCCCGGATCTTGAGGAGGGTACCGCAATATGAAAGGCTATCTGGTACTTGAGGACGGGTCTCTCTATGTCGGTGAGGGCTTCGGCGCCATTGGCGCCGTGTCCGGCGAAGTTGTATTCAACACCGGCATGACGGGCTACCAGGAAGTGTTGACAGACGCTTCTTATTACGGCCAGATTGTCATGATGACCTATCCCCTGATCGGCAACTATGGCATTAACCCCGAGGACTTCGAGTCACGGGCGCCGTGGCTCAGGGGCTTTATCGTGAAAGAGCTCTGTGACCAGCCCAGCCATTGGCAGGCGGTCAAGAGCCTTTCTGCGTATCTGGCGGAAAACGGCATTCCGGGGCTGGCCGGGATCGACACCCGGGCGCTCACCCGCCACCTGCGGTCCGCCGGCACCATGCGCGGCGTGATCGTGACCACCGCTGCGGAGAGCATGCCCGCGGCGGAGCAGATCGCCGAGTGGACAGCGCTTGCACAGGGCTTCGCACTGAATGACCACGTGCGCCAGGTGACCACCGCTCAGCCCTACCGGGTGTTCGGTGACGGCCACCGCGTGGTGGTGGTCGACTACGGCGCCAAGGCGAACATTCTCCGGTGCCTCCAGGCCCGGGACTGCGACCTGACGGTCGTGCCGGCCACGACATCCGCACAGGCCATCCTGGATCTGCGGCCCGACGGCATCATGCTGACCAATGGTCCGGGCAATCCCGAGGATCTCCCCGAGGCGATCCAGGCCGTGCGCGACCTCGTGGCGTACGGTCAGGTGCCGCTGTTCGGCATCTGCCTGGGGCATCAGATTCTCGCGCATGCGCTCGGCGGCAAGACCTACAAACTCAAGTACGGCCACCGGGGCGCCAACCACCCGGTCAAGGACTATCTCACCAACCGGGTCTACATCACGAGCCAGAACCATGGCTACGCTGTGGACGAACAAAGCCTCGACCCGGCTCTGGTGGCGATCACGCACCGCAACCTGAACGACGGCACCGTGGAGGGCATGGCGCACCTGCGCAAGCCGGTCTACAGCGTGCAGTACCACCCGGAAGCGGCGCCTGGGCCAGAGGAGAGCCAGTACCTGTTCGACCGCTTCATCGCCCTCATGGACGCATCGGCACACACCTTCGCACGCGTCAAGCTGCTGGCATAACATCTGGTCCACACCACAAAGGGCTCGCCCATCGGGCGAGCCCTGGCCATGTAACTAAAACGATGGGGGACGAGCGATATGCCGAAGCGGACGGACTTTACACGTGTGATGGTGATCGGCTCCGGTCCGATCGTGATCGGGCAGGCAGCCGAGTTTGATTATGCCGGGACCCAGGCCTGTCAGGCCCTCAAGGAGGAGGGGATGGCGGTTGTGCTGGTCAACTCCAACCCCGCCACGATCATGACCGACGTGCAGATGGCCGATGCCGTCTATATTGAGCCGATTTCCCTGGAGTTTGTCGAGCGGATTATCGCCAAGGAGCGGCCTGCCGGACTGCTCGCGACGCTCGGCGGCCAGGTCGGGCTGAACATGGCCATGCAGCTGCACGAGGCCGGCGTGCTGGAGAAGTACGGCGTGCAGCTGCTCGGTACCCCGCTGAGTGCGATCAGGCAGGCCGAGGACCGGGAAGCGTTCAAGCAGCTGATGCAGGAGATCGGCGAGCCGATCCCTGATTCGGCCATCGTCCACACCGTGGAGGAGGCCCTCGCGTTCGGTGATGAGATCGGTTACCCGCTGATCGTGCGCCCGGCCTACACGCTGGGCGGCACCGGGGGCGGCATCGCCAAGGACGCCGTCGCCATGCGGGAGATCGTGGTCAAGGGGCTCAAGCTCTCGCCAGTCACCCAGTGCCTGATCGAGCGGTCGGTGGCCGGCTGGAAAGAGATCGAGTACGAGGTCGTGCGCGACAGCGGCGGCAACACGATCACCATCTGCAATATGGAGAACATCGACCCGGTGGGCGTGCATACGGGCGACTCTGTGGTCGTCGCTCCGTCGCAGACCCTCTCTGACCGGGAATATCAAATGCTGCGCAGTTCGGCCATCAAGATCATCAATGCGCTGGGCATCGAGGGTGGCTGCAATGTGCAGTACGCACTCAACCCGTTGAGCCAGGATTATATTGTCATTGAGGTCAACCCGCGCGTCAGCCGCTCGTCGGCGCTGGCTTCCAAGGCGACGGGCTACCCGATCGCCAAGGTGGCGGCCAAGATCGCGATTGGCCTGACGCTTGACGAGATCCGCAACCCGGTGACCGGCTCCACGTACGCCGCTTTTGAACCCACCCTGGATTATTGCGTCCTGAAGATTCCCCGCTTCCCGTTCGACAAGTTCGTCACCGCCAGCCGGACCCTGGGCACGCAAATGAAGGCGACCGGCGAGGTCATGTCGATCGACCGGACCTTCCCGGGCGCCCTGCTCAAGGCGATCCGGTCGCTGGAGACCGGGCGGGACGGCATGATGCACCCCGCCATCCAGCAGCTCAGCGATGATGAGATCCGGGGGAAGCTGGAGACGCCGAACGACGAGCGGATCTGGGTGGTGGCCGAGGCGCTGCGCCGGGGCCTGACCGAGGATGCGATCCACGGGCTGTCGCAGATCGACCGGTTCTTCATCCGCGGCATCGCGAAGATTGTCGCAACCGAGGTGCGGCTCGCGCGGGAGGCCATTACCCCCGAGCTGATTCGTGAAGCGAAGAAGCTGGGCTTCTCCGACAGCTATATCGGGCGTATCATCGGCAAGTCGATGTTTCAGGTGCGGCAGCTGCGGCTCGGGATGGGCATCCGGCCTGTCTACAAGATTGTGGATACGTGTGCTGCCGAGTTTGAGGCCACCACGCCCTACTACACCAGCTGCTACGATGGTGAGAACGAGGCGGTCATTCCGGCGGGCCGGAAGGCGATCGTGCTGGGGTCGGGCCCGATCCGCATCGGCCAGGGGATCGAGTTCGACTACGCTGCGGTGCACGCCGCCTGGCAGCTGAAGGCGGAGGGCGTGCAGAGCGTCATCAT
>JAQBPS010000109.1 GCA_028287415.1 Bacillota bacterium
GATGCAAATGTTCGAACTGGTGGACCTGAAAACCGCCGCCCTGGTCGTTGTCGGCTCCACCCCGACGGATGCCGCGGGGGTGCATCGCGCCGGTGCTCCCGTCCCGCTGATCATGGCTGGCGCGGGCATCAGGGAGGGCGCCCGGGGCGACGCTTCGCTGACCGACGTGGCGCCCACAGTGGCTGCGCTCCTGGGCAGCCCCACCCCGCTCGAGAGCCAGGGGCGCCCTCTGCTGGACGCACTCCAGGTGGAAGGCCGCCCCGTCGACGTGATCACCCAGCGCTACCTGGACTCGCGCAAGGCGAGTACCGACGCCGCCTTACAAGCGCTCGGCGCCATGGAGGCCGCACCGGACCCGCCGGCGACCGCAGCGGAAGCGGCCGACTATCAGCAGCAGTTAACCCAGACCCTGAACAATGCCCGCATGGCTAACTGGAAGCGCACCCTGCCGCAGCAGCTCCCCTTCCTTGGCGGAGCGGTTCTGCTGGCTCTGCTATACCTGATCGTCGCCTATCGGCAGCCGTATGGCGGAGCGCTCCTCGCTGGCAGCATCACCTATGCTGCGGCCTTCCATGCCCTGTTCTTCCTGACCGGCGGCGCCTACGCCACCGGCATGGCCGGACTTGAGTCGCCCGGGCGGACGCTCGCGCTGACACTCGCGTTCAAGGCGGCCGTGGCGATGGCTGTTGCCGCAGCCATCACCGGCTTCCTGCTCTCCCGCAAGGGCTTCAAGAAGCGCTCCTACCTCACGGCGGCGGGCATGCACATGGCCCTGAGCACAGCGGTGCTGCTCTCGCTGCCCGTGGTCGTCATGCTGGCCTTTGTCGGCTGGGACTTCCCCGTCGCCCTGCCGCCGTTCGGCCTGCTGATCTGGTTCTTCCTGACCGCGCTCCAGGTGATGCTGATCGGTTATCTGAGCCCCCTGTGGGGCGTAGTGACGGTATCGGCCACCCGGTTAGCCCACCGGCTCTGGCCCGTCAAGGAGATCGGCGATCCGGTTCGGAACGCCGACAATGTGGTGCGGCTCAAGGCGTTGCGCGGTCATACAGGACGCTAGTGCCGAAAGGGTGACAGCGATGGAACTGCTCGGGACGGTGCGGGAAATCCGGCAAGCGGTGAAAGCGGCACGGTTGGCTGGCAAGCGAGTAGGCCTCGTGCCCACCATGGGCTACCTGCATGACGGCCACCTGAGTCTGATGCGCGAAGCCCGCCAGGCATCTGATTTTGTCGTTGTGAGCATCTTCGTCAATCCGACGCAGTTCGGGCCAAACGAGGACCTGAGCCGCTACCCCCGGGATCTCGACCGGGACCTGGCGCTCTGTGCGGCGGTCCCCGTCGACGCCGTTTTCCACCCGGAGGTAGGCGACGTCTACCCGCAGCCATTCCTGACCAGTGTGCGGGTGGCCAAGCTGACGGAAGGGCTCTGCGGCGCCTCCCGGCCCGGCCACTTCGAGGGCGTCGCCACTGTGGTCGCCAAGCTGTTCAACATCGTCCGGCCGGACGTGGCCTTTTTCGGTCAGAAGGATGCCCAGCAGCTGGCCGTGATTCGGCGGATGGCCCTGGACCTGAATCTGGACGATATCGCGATCAGGGCGGTGCCGACGGCGCGCGAGGCGGACGGACTTGCGATGAGCTCCCGCAACGTCTATCTTTCCCCGCCAGAGCGGCAGGCAGCACTGGTGCTCTCCAGGGCGCTGAAAGCAGCCGGTGAGCAAGTGGCAGGCGGTATACGTGACATGGCCGCCCTTGCTGACAGCGTGCGGGCGCAGATTGCGGCTGAGCCGCTTGCCGACATCGATTATGTGTCGATTGTCGATTATGATACACTTCAGCCGCTGGAGCGCCTGGAACATGGCCGGGCGCTGGCGGCCGTGGCTGTAAGGTTCGGCAAAACCCGCCTGATCGACAACTGCATTCTGGAGGCTCAGTAAAAAGCAAAAGGGAAGGCGCCCACGTCGGACGCCTTCCCTTTTGCTATTTTGCCTGGTACGCCAGGTAGTTGTCGAGCAGGATCGCTGCCTCCGCCCGGGTGACGGACGCCCCGGGGCTGAAGGCGGAAGCGGTCCAGACCGGCGTCCGGGCCCGAGGGCCGATGAGGCCGGCCTCGTACGCTGCTGCCACCCAGCCGCGCATCCAGTCGTCCTGGTGGATATCCGAATACGGCGCTGCGCCTCCGGCAGTCAGTCCGGCCGCCGCTGCAATCATCTTCACGAGTTCCGCCCGGGTGACCGGGCCTTCCGGGCGGAAGGAGCCGTCGGGGTATCCGGCGATCGCCCGTGCCGCCACAGCTGCCTGCACGTATCCCTGCATGGCAGCCCAATGGCCCCTGGTGTCGGGGAACGGGAGGGCTCCCGCCGGGTCCGGCGCCTTGCCGAGCGTCACGACCACGAGTTTGGCCGCTTGCGCTCTGGTAAGTCGATCCCCGGGGCGGAACAGGCTGTCGGGGAAGCCTTGCATGATCCCCCGCTGCGAAAGCCGTGTGATTGCGCCGCAGGCCTCGTGCCCTGCCGGCAGATCGAACACGCCACCGCAGAGCGGTTCGGATGTGAAGAGTCCGCCCGAACCGGCGAGCACGTAGCGGCCCTTCCCATAAGCCACGCTCTCCGCCGTCCAGCCCGGGACGGAGGGCACCTCAGCCCACGTATCGCCAGTGGCGGAGACCAGCAAATGACCCGTATCGCTTGCGACAAACCGGTCACCCGCACAGAAAACGCGCCAGGCCGAGGCTTCGGTCGTGTCCCACGCGGTTCCGTCAGTGGAAATACCGATCTTGCGCTCCGGCGTGGTCCCGGCAAACTTCCCGTTGCAGGCCGATTGGACGGCGTACTGCCGGGCCGAGCCGGCGACCGGCGCCCATGCCAGCCCGTCGGCCGAGGTGTACAGTTCGGTGTACTGATCCCGCCAATTAGCACCCTGCCGCCAGATCGTAGCCAGGAAGCGTCCCTGTGCATAGACCAGCCGCGAAACGGGGCCTGGCAGGGCTTCCTGACCGATTTGCCACGTCTTCCCGTCCGGGGAAGACCAGGTCTGTCGCGCGGACGTATAGGCCACGTAGCGCCCGTTGCCATAGGTCAGGCTGATCCGTGTGCCGCCACCCATCTCCCGGACGGCAGCAGGCAGCGTGCTGAACTCGCTCCAGCTCCGACCGTCGGTCGAAGTCATCAGCGCGAGGTCGGCCACCACCACGAATTGCCCGTTCAGAAAGTTGAGGGAGCCAGGCTGCTTGTCGCCAAACGGCTGGTCATGCTGCCACGCCACCCCGTCCGTCGACATCCAGACAGAACGGTCGGAGTCGTCAAGGGCCACAAAACGATCGAGACCAAAGCGCACGTCGAAAACGTTGCTCGTCGCGCGGGCGCCGTGGTCGCTCCACACGTTTCCATCGGTGGAAGTCAAGAGCCGCCCCTGCTGGCCCACCGCCACGTATGTGCCGCCGCCGTAGGCGAAGTCCTTGATCGCAGCCGGGGGGAAAGCCGCCGGCACGCTTACAGGCGTCCACGACAGGCCATCGACCGATGAGAGAAGGCTGTCCGGCCCGCTCCAGCCCGCACCTGCGGCGAGAAAGCGGTCGCCGACATGCGCCATCACGGAGATCTGATTCCATTGGAACCCAGTGCTCCGCGACCAGGTGACGCCGTCCGTGGACTGGAGGACAGCGCCTCGCTCTGCCGCTGACAGGTCACTGCCGCTTTGCATCAGCATGAACCGCCCGTTGCCATACACCAGGTTCTCCTGATGCCACGCCGGGAAGCCGGGGCCCGGACGAAGCACCCGACCGCCGTTCTCCGTCCACACCGAGACGCCCTGTGCGGTCCCGCCCGCTGCGAGCAGACGGCCGTCGCCGCACACCAGGGATTCGGGCGCCTGCTCATCCTTGCGGACGGTCCAGGTCATGCCATCCTGTGAGGTAAGGGTACCGATCCAGGTTGGGCCGCCGGGCTCCCAGCCGCGCATGTTGGCGACAAAGCGATTGCCGCAAAACGTCACATCCGAGATGGCGACCGTAGGGCCAGCCGACCTGCGGGTCCAGGTGTCGCCGTCGGGCGAGGTCAGCACCAGCCCGTACGCCGGATTTCCGTCGCCATACGCGACAAACAGGCCATTGCCGTATGCGACGCCCTTCAGCCCCAGCTCCGTCCCCGATGCCTTTTGGGCCCAATCCGTGCCGTTGGCCGACACGAGGATCGTGCCGCCAGCGCCGACCGCCACAAAGCGGCCGTTACCGTAGGCCACGCCTGTCAGGTCGACTGCCGGAACGGACGACAAGCCCCGCCATTGCACGGATGGCGGGGCAGCAATCGCCGGCAGCGCCGGCAGTGTCAGCATGAGCGCCAGGATCATCACAAGCCACCGTCTCATTTGGGCGATCACATCCCTCTTGATGTTTCAATCATCCATTAGACGAATGGTGTTAGCTTTTTGTTTCCCGGCGCCAAAAACCACAAATTTTTCCTCGGATTACTTCAGGAAACGGACATGGGCAATCAGATCCCCGGCCAGCCGGTAGATGGCCACCGCGTGCTGCTCTTCCGGGGCACGCCCCGTGATCCGCTCCTCATCCACCACATAGTCGCCAATGCGGATCCGGCTGGCGAGACGGCAGTGCAGCTGCGGATACTGTGCGAACATGGGGCCGTAGCGCTCGCGCATGGCGGCATGGCCCTGCATCATCAGGTTGCC
>JAQBPS010000112.1 GCA_028287415.1 Bacillota bacterium
CGTGGCTCCGGGGTGAGTATCTGCCGCTGCTCTTCCGGCACAGCGAAATCCGCACGCTGCCCTGCCTCCTGCTCCAGCCCGCACCGGAGCCTCAGCCCCCGGCCGATCAACAAGCCGAGGCCGCGGACTGACTGACCGACTGACTGACTGCCCCCGCCCTCTACCGGCGGGGGCTTGTTTATTTTATGCATCAAGGGAATTATTGCTCATCAGCGAATATAGTTAGCCGTGCCAATGATCTGGGATATGCGTCAGGAAGGGGCAGAGAGATGACCGCTTCTGTAAAGGGACCACAACGCCCATTGAGGGCCCCGGCCCGCCGACCCGCACGCCGATGGCTCCGCCATAGCGTGCTGGCACTGGTCGCACTGCTGCTGATGGCCGCTGGCGGCTCGTACAGCTTCGCCCGGCGCAGCCTCCCGCAGGTGAGCGGCAGCCTGCGGCTGGCGGGGCTCAACGCTGCCGTCACAGTCTACCGGGATGAGTGGGGCGTGCCCCACATTGAGGCGCAGACACGGTCTGACCTGTTCCGGGCCCAGGGCTACGTAACGGCTCAGGACCGCCTCTGGGAGATGGACCTGTCCCGTCGGGCGGCAGCCGGGCGGCTCTCCGAGGTGATGGGTGCCAGCCAGCTGGGGACTGACAAGTTCTTCCGAGCCCTGCTGCTGAAGCAGTCGGCGGAACTGTCCGTGCAATCCTACTCGCCCTGGGCAATGGAGGCGCTGAACGCCTTCTCTGCGGGTGTCAACGCATTCATCGCCGATGCAACAGCGGCGAGCAAGCTGCCCGTGGAGTTCACGCTGCTGGGCTACAAGCCCGAGCCGTGGACTGCGGGTGACTCGGCGGCGATCGGCAAGCTGATGGCCTACGACCTGGGCGGCAACTGGACCGGCGAGGTCTACCGCTACCTGCTGCGCCAGAAGGTCGGCGACGATCTCGCCAAACAGCTCTGGCCCACCTACCCCGACAACGGCATCACGATCCTCAAGGGCACCGCCGCAGCGACCGCACCGGCACTGGCTGAGCTCCCGCCAATGGGGAGCCCGGTCGATCTGAGCGGACTGCTGGCCGCTGCTGTCTACCCCGACGAGTTCGCAGGTTCGAACAACTGGGCGGTCTCCGGCAAGCTGACCGCCACCGGGAAACCGCTCCTGGCGAATGATCCGCACCTGGGACTCCGCACCCCGGCGATCTGGTACCAGACGCATCTCGTGCTCAACAGCGCCGATGAGAAACTGAACGTGATCGGTGTCACCTTCCCCGGTGCGCCGGGCATCGTCATTGGCCACAACGACAAGGTGGCCTGGGGCGTCACGAACACCGGACCGGACGTGCAGGACCTCTACATTGAGCGGCGCAATCCCGCCAACCCCTACCAGTTTGAATACCAGGGGAATTGGGAGGACGCGAAGGTTTACAAGGATGCCATCAAGGTGAAGGGCGCCGCCGATGTGCCGTTCGAGGTGGTGGTCACCCGACACGGGCCGATTATCTCCGAGGTGGCCGGCTCCGAAAAGAGCCGCCCGCAGGAGGCCCTCGCCATGAAGTGGACGGCGCATATGCCGACCACGGAGCTGGAGGCGATCCTCATGCTCGACAAGGCGACAAACTGGACGGAGTTCCGCAACGGGCTGCGCAAGTTCCTGGTACCGACCCAGAACTTCGTGTTTGCGGGGGTTGACGGCACCATCGCTTACCACGCCGCCGGCATTGTGCCGGTGCGGGCCCAGGGCGACGGAACCGTGCCGGTGCCGGGGCAGACGGGCACATACGAGTGGACCGGGTTCATCCCCTTTGACGAGATGCCTGAGGTGGTGAACCCTGCCGATGGTTACATTGCCACGGCCAACAACAAGGTCATGGGCGATGCTTACCCGCATTTCCTGACCACGTCGTGGGCGGAGCCGTATCGTGCGACGCGCATTTCCCAGGTGCTCCAGAGCAAAACCGGATTGACCGCCGACGACATGCGGATCCTTCAGGGCGATTTCGCCAACCTACAGGCCCAGACAGTGCTCCCCGTGCTCCTGCCGCCGCTGGAGAAGGCCAGCCTGTCCGGCGTGGAGCAGGGGGCCCTGGCACTGCTCAAGGGGTGGAACCACGTGGATGCGGCGGACAGCGGCGCGCCGCTGGTGTACCATCTCTGGCGCAAGCATCTGGATGAGAAGCTCTACGTACCCCTCATGGACCAGGAGCTCTACAAGCAGATGGACGACAAAGGGAATGTCACGGACGAGATGCTGCTCCGGGCAGCGGCGGGCAGTGAGAGCGACTGGGTCAAAAAGGCCGGTGGCCTGTCCCAGCTCGCTGTGGACAGCTTCCGGTCTGCGGTGGCAGAGGCGGCCAGCCTCCAGGGCAAAGAGCCTCAGCAGTGGGCCTGGGGCCGCTACCACCAGATCGGGCCGGTTCATCCGATCGGCGGGGCCGTGAAGCCGCTCGGCTGGCTGCTCAACACCAAGCAATACCCGGTGGGCGGCAGCAACGTCACCGTGGCCGCGATGAGCTTCAAGGGCACGGACGGCGCAGTCACCAACTCCGCACCCTGGCGCCAGGTGGTCGACCTGGGCGACCTGGCGGGAAACTCCCGGGATGTGCTCACACCAGGGCAGTCCGGGCACTTCCTCAGCCCGTGGTATGCCAGCCAGGAACAGCTCCATGTCAACGGGCAGCTCCACCCGCAGCTTTTCGCCCCCAGCGCCTATCAGCAGGGTCTGAAGCTGGTGCTCCAGCCGTAGGTACCCTACCGGGCGTACGACGGCCGCACGGCAAAAAGTTTGGCTTCGACAAATTTCGCGGCCGTCAGGAGCAGGAAAATCCCGCGACGCATGTGCATGCAGGATCTGTTGCAGAAATGAAACAGGCGCGATTTCGCGAGTGTCAAACGTTCCGGCATGTTTCATGAATATTTACCAACAGCCACCTGTGGATAATGGGGATAACTCGCCACTACCTGTGGAAAGTTCCGTGGACAGTTTTTACGCGTTGTCAATGAAACCCGCGCCCGTCGCGGCTTTCATGAACGTTCCTCAACGATGCGGCAGCAGTTGGAGCGGATCCCGCGGGCGGTTGTTCACGATGATTTCGAAGTGCAGATGCGGGCCGGTGCTATGCCCGGTCGAGCCGACCAGGGCGATGACCTCGCCCCGCCTGACCTCCTGCCCACTCTTCACCAGGAGCTTCGATGCGTGCGCGTACAGGGTGCGGGTGCCGTCCTGGTGCCGCAGCACAACCGTATTGCCGTAGCCCGGTACCTCCCCCACGATGAGTACCTCACCGTCCCGCGCAGCCTTGATCGGCTCGCCCATGTTCGCCGCCAGATCAACCCCCGAGTGCATCCGCCCCCAGCGCGGGCCGAAGGGGGAGCTGACTGGCGCCACCACAGGCCAGCTGAACATTCCTGCGTAAGCCGCGACTGATTCCGCCTCGGGCGCCGACGCGCTCACAGCAACAGCTGTCCCGGTTTTCGCCGGGATCACCAGTTGCTGACCGACTTGGATCTCGCCCGCATCAATACCCTGGTTCGCCGCCAGCAGGTCCTCCAGATCAACGCCATAGCGGGCGGCCAGCTCCCA
>JAQBPS010000159.1 GCA_028287415.1 Bacillota bacterium
CGATCAGACCGGCGGTCACCAGCATGGTGCCCGCCCGCTCGCCCATGCCCAGCGTCAGCGTGGCAATGCCCGCCGCAATCAGCAGCGCTGCCAGCACGGAGCCGGCCCGCAGCATCCGGGCGACGTAGGTCTCCACCGCGGCCTGTCTGGTTTGAAAGTGCTTGCCCTGCGTGATCTCGTGGTTCTCATGCGTGGCCGCCATCACAGGCCGACCCCCTTCCAGATCATCTGCCCGGCCATATAGAGCATCAGCGGTACGAACAGCAGCCGCAGCGTCGACCCCTTCAGCCGCACCATGAACCGGGTGCCCACGAAGGCGCCCAGCAGCACGCCCAGGGCGACCGGCCCGGCCACCAGCGGCTTGATGTCGCCCCGCACGAAGTAGACCGCCGAACTAGCGGCCGCCGTCACACCGATCATGAAGTTCGACGTCGCGGTCGATACCTTGATCGGCATCTTCATCACCTGATCCATCGCCAGCACCTTGAAAGCGCCGCCGCCAATGCCGAGCAGGCCGGCCATGGCGCCCGAGAAGTACATGATGATCAGGCCCGGCATCGTCCCCGTCACGTTGTACGGAATTGTCTTGTCGAGCACCTGGTCGTAGTAAACGCCGGCCAGCGCAAGCCGCTCCGAGAGTGCGTCCGGCTGGACCCCTTCGGGGAGCTCGTTCTTGCGGGCCCGGTACATACTGATGCCGGAGTAGGCGGTCAGCAGGCCGAACAGGATAAACAGCACCTGCTGGTTGATGAGGCCGGCGATGAGCGCACCGGACATGGCGCCGAGGGTGCTGCCGATCTCAAGGAACATGGCCACCCGGGTGTTGGTGATCCGGTCATTGAGGTAGGCGACGGCAGCGCCGGTCGACGTGGCGATGATCGAGACCGCACTCGCCGCCACGGCTGTATGCATGTCGAGCCCCATCAGCAGCGTCAGCGCAGGTACGACGACGATGCCGCCGCCGATGCCGAGCATCGAACCGATCACCCCGGCAAGGATCGCAAGCAGAAAGATGATGATTGATGTTGTGGCCAACAGACTATCTCCTTCGTTTTAGCTCCACTTCATATTCGTACCGGTCGGCCCGGTAGAGCGTTCGGAACCAGACCAGGGGCCGGTCATCCACGCCGTAAATCACCCTGACGACGCGGAGCAGGGCCTCGCCGCGCTTGATCGCCAGCAGCCGCGCCTCCTCCGTGCGGGCGGTCTGCGCCGCGATCCGCTGCCAGCCGCGCACGAGCGGATGGCCGTGCTCTGTCAGGATATGGTTGAAACCATAGCGCTGCACATACTCGGCGTCCAGGCTGATCCCCAGGTCGGCGGGCAGCCAGACCTCGGCGAGCATGAGCGGGGCTCCCTCGAGCCGGGTCCGCCGATGCAGGAACCAGCCCTCGGCGCCCTCAGGGCGGCCCAGAGCGGCGGCCACTTCGTTCGGGAGGGGCTGTTTCGTCAGGGACAGCACCTCGATCTCCGGGTCCAGGCCCCGGCGCAGGAGTTCCTCAAGATGGCCGGTCAGGTCCGAGAGTGTCTCGGATATCGGCTGCACGGCACCGGGGGCCACAAAGGTGCCCTTGCCGTGGCGACGGTAGAGCAGCCCCTCCGCCACCAGGTCGGCGAGCGCCTGCCGCACGGTGATACGGCTCACGCCGTACTGGGCGGTCAGCTCCCGCTCGGTCGGGATCGCCTGGTCAGCCGCCCACACGCCGGCTTCGAGGGAGCGGCGGAGGGCGATCTTCAACTGCTGGTACAACGGCAGGGGGCTTCCGGGGTCGAGCATGCGCACACCTCCATAGGCACCAGACCGGGTGATCATGTTGTTATAACAACATTACCAGACCCGGGTGTGCGGTTGCAAGCTACAACCGCGCGCAAATAGACCCCGGTGGCTGTGGCGGCCACCGGGGTCCATCTTTTTGATTGATGCCAAGCTCAGTGGCTGATCAGCGGACTCACCTTTGTGATCTCCAACACCGCGTCCGGATTCTCAAGCGCCGTAAGATCCCCCGGCTCCTTGCCCAGGTAGGCCGCCTTGACCACCCGGCGCATGATCTTGGCGTTGCGGGTCTTCGGCAGCGCCGCCACGAACTTGACTGCCTCCGGCATGAGCGGGCGCCCGAGCTCCCCCGCCACCCGCTCCCGCAGCTCCTGCGCCAGGGCGTCGCTCGCCACCGCCCCCGCCCGCAGGATCGCGAAGCAGACCACGGCCTCCCCCTTCACCGCATGCGGCACGCTGATCGCCGCCGCTTCCGCCACCGCAGGATGCCCAACCAGCGCCGACTCAAACTCAGCCGGCCCGACCCGCTTGCCCGCGATCTTGATCGTGTCATCTGACCGGCCATGGATGTACCAGAAGCCGTCGCGATCGACCGACGCCCAATCCCCGTGGACCCACACGTTGGCAAACCGGCTCCAGTAGGCCTCCACGTAGCGCTCCGGCGCCCGCCAGAAGCCCCGGGTCATCCCCACCCACGGCACCGTCAGGCAAAGCTCCCCCACCGCTCCCGGCTCAGCCGCCCCGCCATGCTCATCCAGGATCTGCACGCCCATGCCCGGGATCGCCACATTAAAGGAGCACACTTTCAGCGGTCGGGTCACCACGCACCCGAGAATCCCCCCGGAGGTCTCCGTGCCGCCGGAGTAGTTGATGATCGGGCAGCGCTTGCCGCCCACATGCTCAAAGAACCAGAGGTAGGGCTCCGGGTTCCACGGCTCACCCGTGCTGCCGAGGATCCGCAGGGAGGAAAGATCGTGCCTGGCGGGGAATTCGCTGCCATGGGGTGCGAGCGCGCGGATCACCGTGGGCGACAGGCCGAGGTGCGTGATCCCGTGCCGCTCGACCAGCGCCCAGATGCGGTCCGGCTGCGGGAAGTCCGGGGCGCCGTCGTACAGGAACATGGTCGAGCCCAGCATCAGCGTCCCGAAGATCAGCCACGGCCCCATCATCCAGCCGATGTCGGTAAACCACATCATCACATCCTGCTCGCCCAGGTCCATGATGTGCGCCATGTCCTGGGTCGCCTTCAGCGGGAAGCCGCAGTGGACATGCAGCGCCCCCTTCGGGGGCCCCGTTGTGCCGGAGGTGTATATGATCATCACCGGCTCCTCGGGGTCGAGCCGCTCGGTCGCAAAGGTCTGGGGCTGCGCCGCCAGCAGCTCGTCGTACCAGACGTCCCGGCCCTCAGTCCAGGCAACCGGCAGGCCGAGCCGCCGCACCACCAGCACCTGCTGAACAGAGCCCGTAAGCGCGACAGCCTCATCGGCCACAGCTTTCATGTTGACCGGCTTGCCCCGCCGGGTGAAGCCATCTGCCGTGATCAGAAGTTTGCAGCCGGCATCCGCCAGCCGGTTGGCGACGGCCTGCGGGGCGAACCCGGAGAAGACCGGCGTGAAGATCGCACCCAGCTTGGCCACCGCCATGATCGCTGCCACGGTCTCGGGCAGCATCGGCAGGAAGATGCCGACCCGGTCGCCCTTCCCCACGCCCAGTGCCCGGAGGCCGTTGGCCAGCCGGTTCGACTCGGCCCAGAGGTCCCGGTATGTCCACTTGCGAACCGTGCCGTCCTCGCCCTCGTAAATCACCGCCAGCTTGTTGCGGCGGTGCGTGGTCACATGCTTGTCGACACAGTCGTTCGCCAGGTTCATGCGGGCGCCGCGGAACCAGCGAGCCCAGAGCGGACCCGCCGACACGTCCAGCGTCTCGGTTGGCGGCTCGTACCAGTCGATGCCGACATCGGCGACGACCTGCTCCCAGAACCAGGCCGGGTCCGCCACAGCCCGCGCCTGAAGCGCTTCCAAATCAGGCAGGCCGCATCGGTCAAGAAACTTGGTAATGCGGGCGTTCGCCACCATTTCTGCCGTAGGCCGCCACACAACCTCCGACACAACCGCCACCTCCACAATACTTCTAAAGCATTATTCTCTATGTTTATACTTAGAGGGTGAGAATCCCTGCGAAGGAGGAATTCCATGTCTACTTACGAAGGGTACCCGCTGATTCCCGAAACGGCGATGGACGGCTTCACGTATGGCGCCGTCACCCCGATCGGCGAACCACAGGACCGGGGCGGCGGCTTCCTCGAGGGGCCGGACGGCTCCCGGGCCGGCATCCACTGGGAGCTGAGCGACAGCCCGTTTATCGAGCGGATTGAAGGCCCGGACGGCGAGCGCTGGGGCGTCTACCGGCTCGGCTTCACCCGTCCCGTCGCGTCCCCGCAGGACCTGGTCGTGAACCTCCAGGCCTTGCTGCCCAAGCTGAAGGTGCTGTACAGCAGGGCCCGCGTGCATTAAGGAACGGATAGCCGCATGTGCGGATGCGGCGATACCCCCCGCGCCATTAAACGATTCCGCAAACGATTCCGCCAGGGAATGGACTGCATAGCAAACTGTTTGCGGGAGTAGGATTAACGCCCTATTTCACCGAATGCCTGGCGGTGCAACAATGAAAGCCATAACGCGCATCGTCGCCCTTTACTCAAGGAGGCGTCCGGCATGGCGGAGCATTGGCTGGAGCAGATGATCAGGGAAGCGCAGGAGCAGGGTGACTTCGCAAACCTGCCCGGCAGGGGCAAACCGCTGAATCTGGCTGAGTACGACCCGTACGCTGGCCCGGAGGCCACCGGGTACGCCGTCCTCAAGAACGCCGGTTTCACCCCGGAGTGGATCGAGTGGCGGCGCCAGATCGTCGACGAGATCAACTGGCTGCGGGCGAACGGGACGCACCCCGAGCGGCCGAGCCGCATTGTCGAGGTGAACATCCTGATCGCCAAGCACAACCGCCAGGTGCCCAACCCCACCCTGCAACTGCCCAAACTCCCCAGCGACTTCGGGCGCTGACCATCTTTTACGACAACCCGAAAACCCATGCGCAGGTAGCTGCGCATGGGTTTTCGGGAACTCGGACCGTGGCGAATGGTCCGGTTCTGATGTGATTCCCTATTTTTAGATATTGTGTCAGTTATACGTTTTCTGGTAGACTAATACCATTACGATAGTCAATAAGATGCTCCATAAAAGTTGTAAATTAACAGTACAAGGAGAGTCCGGGAATGACAGCCATTGCTGTGAAAGAAGAGCGAATCCGCGTCCCGCGTCTGTGGCGGCTGCTGGGCTGGGCGCTGGCCGCGCTGATCGCCCTGCCGTCGCTTGGACTACTCTCCCTGTGGGCGTACGGTCCCTATTGGATCGCACCGGTTGAGGATTTCGCACAGGGTCCGGGCGGAGCGATCGCGTACGTGAGCCTGTATAACCAGATTCAGTCCCAGCAGGCGGATTTCTGGACCGGCGGCGACGTGACGATCGAGATGAACCAGACCGAGTTCAGCGGGATGCTCTCCTCCGCCCTGCTCTCCGGGCAAAACGAGCGGGACCCGATCCGCAAGGTGCGGGCGGGCCTGGCGGGCGGCGAGATCCGTGTGGAGACGGTGCTAAAGTTCCCGTACGCCTCCATTCCGCAGCGGTATCAGGGACCGGTAGGCCTGAAGGTCCAGCTGATCCCGGTTGTGGCGGACAACGGCATGGTCCGCTTCCAGATCACCCGTGCCACCCTGGGGCGGATTCCCGTGCCGGCCAAGCTGATCCAGTGGGCGGGCAAGCTGTTCCCCATAACCGCCCCGGGCTTCAACCCTGAGGGGCCGTCCGTGATGCTGCCGGCCGGCGACATGATCGCCCGCCAGCTGGGGCGGAGTGTCACGATCAAGCAGTTC
>JAQBPS010000410.1 GCA_028287415.1 Bacillota bacterium
GACGATGGTCATGCCGGGCTGGGTGTAGCCCATCTGCGGGCCGATCACGTGCACGATTCCCTGGTTGGCGCTGAAGAGGTCGTAGTAGGTGATACCGAACTCCCGGCAGTTTCGCTCCAGCGCTTCAATCTGAAGCCTGGCGATGTCGTCTGTAATCGGCAGTTCACGGCTCCAGGTGGGGACGTTGTGGTCCGCCGTCGCCACGGTCTTGTCCGTGCGCCGCACCTGGCGGCCGGCCAGCCGCAGGCCGTCAAAGGCCTGGGGTGACGTGACCTCGTGAACCAGGTGCAGGTCGATGTAGAGGACTGCTGGCTTGCCCGGCTCCTGCGTAACCACGTGCTGATCCCAAAGCTTCGCAAACAGTGTCCTGGGTGCCTTTTGCATGTGTGCCGCTCCTCCCGTACTAGCCCCCGAAGGCTCTGAGCATCCAGCTGGTCTCGTCCTGGCCGTCGGGCATCATTACGACGCCCCGTCCGGTCATCAGCTTGTTCAGCGCCGCCACATAGGCCCGGATCGACGCCTCAAGCACGTCCGTGCTGGCGCCCCGCCCCGTCGCCACCCGGCCCTCGGACTCCACCCGGACGACCACCTCGCCGAGGGCATCCTGCCCGCCGGTTACGGCCTGGATCTGATACCGGAGCAGGTTGCCCTTGAAGCTGATCGCCCGGTCCACAGCCTGGTACAGCGCATCTACCGGCCCGTCGCCCGAGGCTGCCTCCTGCCGCGGCGCCTGGCCATTGTGCACCACCTGGACCGTGGCGGTGGGCAGTGTGT
The DNA here is from genome assembly GCA_028287415.1 of Bacillota bacterium. Lineage (GTDB taxonomy): Bacteria > Bacillota > Sulfobacillia > Symbiobacteriales > Symbiobacteriaceae > RYN-353. Next base: position 775 of record JAQBPS010000410.1, read on the forward strand.
TCGAGCCGGAGAATACCTGGAACGAGAGCAGCTGTATCGGGTCGACAGCGCCGTGCTGGCGCTCGTCCCCGACAATCGCCTCCAGGTCCTCATCCATGATCGTTTTCTTCCGGTCCGCCAGATCCTTGAAGCGGGCAAAGGCCCGGTCAGTTTCGGCGTCGTTCAGCTGGTAGCCCAGGTGCGCGAGCCGGTCCCGGAAGGCGGCACGACCGGAGTGTTTGCCCAGGACAAGGGCGCTGCGGGGCACGCCCACATCCTCGGGCTGTATGATCTCGTAAGTCTTGCGCTCCTTGAGCATGCCGTCCTGGTGGATGCCGCTCTCATGGGCGAACGCATTGGCGCCCACGATCGCCTTGTTGGGCTGCACGGCCACGCCGGTGATCTGCTGGATCAGGCGGGAGGTGCGGTAAAGTTCGCGGGTGTCGATGCCGGTCTGGTAGTTGTACACATCGCCCCGGGTACCAAGGGCCATGGCGATCTCTTCCAGGGCGACGTTACCGGCCCGCTCGCCGATCCCGTTGATGGTGCCTTCCACCTGGGTCACTCCCGCCTCAATGGCGGCCAGGGTATTGGCCGTGGCCAGGCCCAGGTCGTCATGATTGTGGCAGGAGAAGGTGATGGGGTGGGGCGAGACGACATGCTCCTCAAGGTAGCGGAACAGGCGGAACATCTCGGTGGGGGTGGTGTAGCCGACGGTGTCCGGCACGTTCAGCACCCGGGCGCCGGCCGCGGCGGCCACCGTGAAGACTTGCGTCAGGAAGGACCAGTCGGAGCGGGTGGCATCCTCGGCGCTGAACTCGACCTCCATGCCGGTGGCGGCAGCGTAAGCGACCATCTCCTGCACCCGGCGGACTACCTCTTCGGGCTTCATGCGCAGCTTCTTTTCCATGTGGATCGCTGAGGTAGCGATGACGGTGTGGATGCGGGGCCGGGCTGCCGGCTGGAGGGCGCTGGCAGCGGCGTCGATGTCGCCCTTGGTGACCCGGGCCAAAGCGGTGATCACGGGACCCCGGACCTCCCGGGCAATCTGCTGGACGGAGGCGAAGTCGCCGGGTGAAGAGGCCGCGAAACCGGCCTCGATCACGTCCACGCCCAGGCGGGCAAGCTGCTGCGCAATCTGGAACTTCTCGTCGCTGGTCATGCTGAAGCCCGGGGCCTGTTCTCCGTCGCGCAGGGTCGTGTCGAAGAAATAGATCCGCTTGGACATGCGGGTGACCTCCTCTGTCTTGCTTGATGGTGGGGCAATGTGAGTCCGGGAAAAATGAAAACCGCCCCTACCGCCGGGTTTCGTGAGAAACCACTCTGCGGTAGGGGCGGATTGTGTTCCGCGGTACCACCCTACTTCGCCGGGGGCATGCCCCGGCCTCAAAGAGGATAACGGCCTCGGCCGGCGCTTCCTGAGCCCCGTTAACCGGGGGTTCAGAAGCGCAGCTCAGGGATGAGTTTCGGGTTCCGCCTGCGGCGCCGGGTTTCACCAACCCCCGGCTCTCTAAGGCACGCATGCGACCCTACTGGCCCCGTCATCGCAAGGATCCATATAAAAACAAAGACCCCAGACAGACAAATCCCCCTGATTTTTTCAGGAGGGACTTGCCGCTGGGGTTTTTTGTACCCACGGTGTGCTGTAGACTTTGCTACAGTTGCGCCGCTCGGTCGCTGCCGATGGTGTTGACCATCGCGGAACCCTCAGGCGCATTCCCTGTTTGGTTATTGTCCCGTATCGTACCAGGAGTGCAAATACAAAGTCAATACCTTTTGGTAAATTTCTTCAGTGAATCATGAGCCGTAAGTCGCCGGGTAGGGCTCGGTCGGAGCAGATTCCGGCCAATACCCTGGCTGGCACCCCGGCTGGTACCCCGGATGGTACCCCGGATGGTACCCCGGCTGGTACCCCGGATGGTACCCCGGATGATGGTACGGCTCGAATCGCTCCCATGGTCCCATGCCGATCAGCAGGGGCTCCAGTGATTCCACAATGCGGTGCGCCCGCTCCGGCGGCATCCCTGCGCCCACCAGCGCTGACGTCAGGGCGACCTGCCGCAGCACATGCTGGATGGGTGCGCCCGTACTCAATTCCCGCATTCCGTGCCGCACAATGGGCTCCAACATGGGGATAAACCGATGGGGCATGTTAGAACAGCACCTCCGGGGCATCCTATGCACACGCGGCCCCGGCGGCGACATAACTCACTGCTTCGCAGCATGGACCTTGCCGGTGTCGCCATCGACATGGAGCATGTCGCCGTCGGCGAAGAGACTCATGGCGCCGGCCACGTTCACCACCGCGGGGATGCCGTACTCCCGGGCGACAATCGCCCCGTGCGACAGGTAGCCGCCGACCTCCATCACGACTGCGGAGGCCCGCAGGAAGAGCGGCGTCCAGGCCGGATCGGTCGACGGCGCCACCAGCACCTCGCCCCGTTTGAGCTTCGTCCCTTCCTGCGGATGGCGGATCAGGCGGGCAGCGCCGCTTGCCTTCCCACTGGAAACGGCGACGCCTTGCAGGGCGCCCGTCTCGTCCGGGCGGGCCCGCGTCCCGGCGGCGGCCGCTTCGTCGGCGGCGTGCCCGGGCATCACCCGCTGCAGGCCCTCCTCCGGCACACCCAGCCGCAGGTTGACGATGGCCCGGTCGCCCATGATCACATCCGGTGCGGGCAGCGCTTCCATGGCAGCGCGGTGCTCCAGCCGGTGGGCGATAATCGCCCGCACCCCGGTGCCGTCCCACTGAGATGCCAGGAGCGATGCGACCTCATCGCCCGTGAGGAAGAAGATCTCCTCGGGCCGCTCCAGGATGCGTTTCGCGGTAAGGCGACGCCCGATCGCCAGCGCCGCCAGCCGGGCGGGGCGCACCAGCCGGACCAGGGCGGATTTCGCCCCCTCCCGGAGCCGCATCGCCTCGCGTGCCTTGCCCAGCAGGAAGCGATAGAGCGGGTAAACTGGTGAGAACCGCAGCGCCGCAGCCACCTCGGCCTCGGCGGCCCGCCGCTTCGCCCTGGCGGCCTGGAGGGGATCGCCGGCGGGCACACCCTCGACCACGTAGCTCCGGACCGTCTCCAGCACAAAGCGCGGATCCTCGCTCCAGCGGGGATTCAT
>JAQBPS010000211.1 GCA_028287415.1 Bacillota bacterium
GTGGGCTCCGTGCCCACCATGCCCTGATCACAACGCTGAACCCCGCACGCAGGCCGTGCGGGGTTCGCTGCTGCGTTCTTGACTTTCGGGGTGCTCTCGGCCATACTATTAGACACTATTGCATATCACAGCCATCAGCAACGATGGGGAATATCAGGTCATGCACCCTTTCAGAGAGCCGCCGGTTTGGTGCGAGGCGGCAGCGGGCATCACTGAAACTCACCCTTGAGCTGCACGGGGGAAGCGGAGCGCCAAGCGCACACCGCTGTAGTCCGTGCCGGCCGCCAGGCCGTTACCGCTGGCAGCGAGCCGGGCCGCAAGGCCAAGCAGGGTGGTACCGCGGGAGTTAGGACTCTCGTCCCTTCATGGGACGGGAGTCTTTTTGCTTTTATCAGAAATTCAGGCAAGGGGGCCTCTTACACCACATGGCGGAAGAACGCTTTGATTTTCGTGAGCTAGAGCCAAAATGGCAGCAGCAATGGGCCGAGGCGAAGCTCTACAAGGTAGAGCGGAACCCGAACAAGCCCAAGTACTATGCGCTGGCCATGTTCCCCTACCCGTCCGGGAAACTGCACATGGGCCATGTGCGCAACTACTCGATCGTGGATGTGATCGCCCGTTTCCGCAGGATGAAGGGCTATAATGTCCTGCATCCCATGGGCTACGACTCCTTTGGCATGCCAGCCGAGAATGCGGCCATCAAGAATGGGATCAGCCCGGCGGTCTGGACCCGGTCGAATATCGCTGAGATGACCGAGCAGCTGAAGCAGCTTGGCTACAGCTACGACTGGGACCGGGCGGTCTACACCTACCGGCCGGAGTACTACAAGTGGACCCAGTGGCTCTTCCTGCAGTTCTACAAGAAGGGCCTGGCCTACAAGAAGACGGCGCCGGTCAACTGGTGCCCGAACTGCAAGACGGTGCTGGCGAACGAGCAGGTGGTGGATGGCCTCTGCTGGCGCTGCGACACCGTCGTCACGAAGAACAATCTGTCCCAGTGGTTCTTCCGCATCACCGACTACGCGGATGAGCTCCTGGCCGACCTGAAGCTGCTCGAGAAGGGTTGGCCGGACAAGGTCCGGACGATGCAGGAGCACTGGATCGGCCGGTCTGAGGGCGCCCAGGTCGCGTTCACGCTGGAGGGCAGCGGCGAGCAGGTCCCCATCTACACCACGCGGCCTGACACGATCTACGGCGTCACCTTCATGGTGGTTGCGCCCGAGCACCCGGTCGTTGAGCAGCTGTGCGCCAGCGGCGCCCTCGCCGACGCCAAGGTCGCGGCAGTCCGGGCCTTCCAGGACAAGATGAAGGGCCTGAACGAGATCGCCCGGACCGCGACCGACACGGAGAAGGAGGGCATCGCCCTCGGCGTTAACGTGATCAACCCCTTCAACGGCGACAAGGTCCAGCTCTGGATCGCCAACTACGTGCTCATGGAGTATGGTACGGGCGCCGTCATGGGTGTACCCGCCCACGACCAGCGTGACTTCGAGTTCGCCATGAAGTACGCCATCCCCCTGAAGCTCGTCATCCAGAACGAGGAGCGCACCCTCAAGGTGGCGGAGCTGAAGGCGGCGTACGTGGAGCCCGGCTTCATGGTCAACTCCGGTCCCTTCGACGGCACGCCCAACCTGGAGGGCATCAGCAAGGTGGCGGCCTTCGCTGACGAGCAGGGCTTCGGCAAGAAGAGCGTGAACTACCGGCTGCGTGACTGGCTGATCAGCCGGCAGCGGGCCTGGGGCGCCCCGATCCCGATCGTGTACTGCGACCAGTGCGGCACCGTGCCGGTGCCCGAGGAGCAGCTCCCGGTGCGGATTCCCGACGACCTGGACTTCACCGGCGAGGGCGGCAGCCCGCTGGCCCGGCACGAGGGCTTCACCAATGCCACGTGTCCCCAGTGCGGCGGTCACGCCCGGCGTGAGACGGACACCATGGACACGTTTGTCGACTCCTCCTGGTACTACCTGCGCTATACGGATGCCAACAATGAGCAGGCCGCGTGGAACCCGGAGAACGCGAATTACTGGATGCCGGTTGACCAGTACGTGGGCGGCATTGAGCATGCGGTGCTGCACCTGCTGTACTCCCGGTTCTTTACCAAGGTGCTGCGGGACATGGGCTACGTCAAGACGGACGAGCCTTTCGCCGCCCTGCTGACGCAGGGCATGGTGATCAAGGACGGTTCGAAAATGTCCAAGTCGAAGGGCAACGTCGTCTCCCCGGAGGAGATGATTGCCCGGTACGGCGCCGACGCCTGCCGCCTGTTCATCATGTTCGCCGCCCCGCCGGACCGTGATCTTGACTGGTCGGATGCGGGCATTGAGGGCTCCTACCGCTTCATCAACCGCTTCTACCGGATGGTGACCGCGGCGATGCCCGCCTGGCAGCATGTCCGGTCGCTCCTGGCGGTGAAGCCGGGCAATAGGGCCGGCATGATGGGCGCCATCACGGAGGCGGAGCTGACCGAGGGGATCGCCAAGGTGCGGCCGGATCTGACGGTCGAGGAGAAGGAACTCCGCCGGATCATCCACAGCACGGTCAAGCGGGTCACCGCCGACCTGCACGACCGGTTCGCCTTCAACACGGCCATCTCCGGCCTGATGGAGATGACGAATGCCGTCTACGACTACCGCTCGAAGGTGGCGGAGGAGAAGCAGAACGCGCTGGTGCTGGCGGAGGCGATCCAGAAGGCCGTGCTGATGATTGCCCCGTTCTGCCCGCACCTGGCCGATGAGCTGTGGTCGCGGCTGGGCTACCCGACGTCGATTCACCTGGCCCAGTGGCCGAGCTTCGATGAGAGCGCCGCCCAGGCGGACACGGTTGAGATCGTCGTGCAGATCAACGGCAAGGTCCGCGAGCGCCTGGAGGTGCCAGCGGGCATTTCCGCCGCCGAGATGCAAGCGGTGGCGCTGGGCGCCGAGAAGGTGCAGGCGCTGATTGATGGCAAGCAGGTGGTCAAGGTGATCCCGGTGCCGGGCAAGCTGGTGAACATCGTCATCAAGGGTTAGTAACGTGAAGCCACCCGGTCCTTGCATGGACCGGGTGGCTTCATCGTATTGATTATGTTTTGTCGGAAAGTCCGGAGGCGTGGGGCCGGGGCTCGGCCTGTGAGGCTTGGACAGGCTGTGCTGCCCATCTCGCAGGTCGTACAGGTCGGCCATTACGGCGCAGGGCATGGCGGTCACTGCGCAAAATGGCCTCGGTCCGGTCCGCCAGGGTGCCCTTCTCCTCGTCCACGGGTGACGTTCCTCCTTTAAATAAAGAAAATGGAACTATCATACACATGTCCCATGATACGGCAGATGAGGTCATGAGGCAAGATATTCCAGTCGGATTGCAATACATAAAAATGGTATATTGACCGTGTATGGCGCTGCGGGCCTTTTTATATGGCCACGGATTTCACTGATTACACAGATTTCCGTTCATAACACGGATTGCCAGCTCGCCTCTCTAGAAGGCAATACCAGATAAAAAAATATTTATAAAACACCCCAGTCCCACCCTTCAGATCATTGCCCAAGGTAAAATCCGTCTG
>JAQBPS010000212.1 GCA_028287415.1 Bacillota bacterium
CGGGCGCTCGGCGGCGGCGAGAGCAGCACCATGTCAGCCGCGGCCCGCAGGCCATATCGGTCAACGGTGCGCAAGCCCGGGTCGGCCACCGCCTCTGAGAAGAGCAAGGCATTGGGAAACTCAGCCAGCGCATCCCACGGGTCGGCGCCCCGGCGGTCGATCAGTTCGCAGCGGGCTTCCGCCGCGGGGGCGGGCAGGGCAGCCTGAGGGCTGTCGGGCAGCACCGGCCCCAGGTGCTCCACGACAACCTGGAGCAACTCTTCACGGTTCCAGCGGTTGAGCCCCAGCCGATAGAAAAGGTCTACATCCTGGGGGGTTTCGAGGGCCAGGCTGCCGGCGCCCCACCAGACGCCCACAAAGGATTGCTCACCATCGCGCAGGACCAGGCGCAGGTGCTTCTCGCCGGGGCCGATCGGCCGGGAGCTGAGCAGCCGGGCGCCGCTGGAGAAGATCACCGGGTCCGCATTCGCCTCGCCGAAGGGCGCCGCCCGCCGCAGGTCATCGTAAAGGGCGCGGTCCACTTCGCTCATGGGAATCGCCAGGTCGGCGGCCCGCAGGGGCGTAACCTGGTCACGCCGGGTGCGCCGGCGCGCCTCCTCGAGCATCGCGGCCCGGAATGCCGGGAAGTGCTCCTCCAGCAGGGAGAAGCCGGCCGCAGCATCGTGGCCGCCGTACTTGAGCAGGTGCTCGCCACACGCCTCGAGGGCTTCGTGCAGGCTGAAGCCGGCGGGTGCCCGGGCCGAGCCGACAAGCACGTTGGCACCCTGCTTCTTCGCCATCAGCAGGGCCGGCACTCCGTGCTCCTCGGCGAGCTTGCCCGCAGCGATGCCCAGCACGCCTTCATGCCACTCGGGCCGGTAGAGCAGAATCGCCCCCGCCCCCTCCGATACCTCCGCCACCGCCGCCTCTACGACTGAGGCGGTCAATTTTTTGCGTTCCTGGTTGAGCTGGTCCAGCTCACGCGCCAGGCCCCGGGCTTCGTCGGGCCCCGCGGCAAGCAGCAGCCGGACACCCAGGCCCGCATCGGCAAGGCGCCCGGCCGAGTTCAGGCGGGGGACGAGCTGGAAGGCAATGTCCTCCTCGGTGACCGGAGCCTGGAGTCCCGACACCTGCATCAGGCCCTGCAGACCCAGGCAGGGCGATGTGTTGAGCCGGGTCAGTCCGCGCCGGGCCAGCTCCCGGTTGGCGCCGCCCAGCGGTACCACATCGGCAATAATGCCCACTGCGAGCAGGTCGAGCCACCGGTCGGCCACGGCGGGGTCGCGGTCAAGACTGCGCAGGAGCTGGCGGGCCACCAGGTAAGCGGTGCCGACGCCCGGCAGCATCCGGCAGGGATGTCCCTCCGGGAGCCGCTTGGGGTTGATCACCGCCTCGGCCACGGGCAGTTCCGGGCCCAGTTCGTGGTGGTCGGTCACGACCACGCGCATCTCCAGGCTGCGGGCCAGGGCCACCTCCGCCACGTTGCGGATGCCGCAGTCACACGTGAGCAGCAGTGCGGTGCCCTCAGCCGCGAGCGCTCGTACCGCCTTTTCATTCATGCCATAGCCGTCCCGGAAGCGGTTCGGAATGTAGTAGGTGACGTCTGCACCGAGACCCCGCAGCAAATCGACCAGCAGCGAGGTGGCGGTGATGCCGTCGGTATCATAGTCGCCGTATACGCAAATGCGCTCGCCCCGGAGGATCGCCTCGGTCAGGTACGCGACGCCCTCCTCCAGGTCGGGGAGGCCGGGTGCATCCACGTCGATGCCGCCTGACAGGAAGGCAAGCGCCGCGTCGGGCGTGGTGAAGCCGCGTCGGTACAGGAGCTCGGCCAGGGGCTGGCTCCCTACGGCTGCAACAAATTCCGGGGCCAGCGAAACCGGTTGGGGCCTCACCCATGCACGCAAAGCGATCACCTCCTCGGATGTGCGAAGCACCTGCCGTCGGCCGATGATTGCCGGACGAAGTCCGGATGCAACAGCCTGCCGCCGGCTAAGCCTAAGGCAACTCGGGCAGGTCTTCCCAGGAGAGGGTCGCCTCGTACAGCGCCTCTTCCTCCTCCGTGTCGATTTGCTCGGCACGGCGCCCGTGACAGATCATCTGATATTCACAGTGCCGACAGATATTCATCTCCGATGTGGCCAGGAAGGCTTCCCGGGGCGTCCGCAGGATCTGGGCGGTCAGGCTCCGCAAGTACTCCGCATCCTTCTGGAACTGCGCCTCGGAGTACGGCAGCCGCTCCCAGCGGGACGGGTAGAGCGGGTTCCAGTAAATCATTTCGATCTCATCCGGCTTGAAGCGCCCGCGGGGCGAGTACTGCCCGCCCGCCGCGCAGAGCATGTAGCGGTAGACCAGTGTTTGCGGGGACTTGAGCAGATAGCTCTTCCGGGGCATCCGCTTCTCGGTCTTCCAGTCAAAGATCGTGGCGCGGCCGTCCGAGTCGACAACCACCAGGACGAACTTGGCCATCAGCCGCAGGTCGGGCCGATTGAGCCGCAGCTCCAGTTCGGGGTGGAAAGCCCGGTCCGCTGTGCGGGGCAGGAAGCCCGCCAGTAGCTGGATCCAGGCCTCCAGCTCGCTCTGCTCCACCGGGTCCGCCACCTGTGCCGGGTCAACGCCGGCGTAATACCGCCGGGCCATGAGGTGGAAGTTCTGGCCCCGCTCGAGCGCCTTCTGCTCCTCCGGGGCGCTGCCCCACTGGCGGGACCAGTACAGGTTGTCGAGATACCGGTACCGGAAGCGCAGCGGACAGCTCAGGTAGGTGCGCAGGGCCATGGCGCTCATGTGGCGCTCGTTCAGGGGCAGCACAGGGATCCCTCCTTTGAGCGACAGTGGGGAGGCGGCATTTTTTACGGCTACGGATTTCACGGAGTGCACAGATTTTAAATACAAACACAGATTACATAGTGAAACATATGATTTTTATGTATCGAATCCGTGTTTGTGCCCGAAATCCGTGTCATCTGTGAAATTCGTGGCGGTATAATGTCCGGAAAATGCGCTACTCCCGCCCTGTGCGTGCACGTGCATCAATCAAGCCCTTCAGGTGCTGGTAGGCCAGCGCCGGGTAGGCAGGCTTGCCCCAACGGTCCTGGAGATGGCAGGAGAGCATCAGGTTCTCCTTTGCCCGGGTAATCGCTACATAGAACAGCCGGAGCCGCTCGCCGATCAGCTCGAACTTCGCCCGGGCCGCCGGGTCGTGCTCGGTATCCTCCCCCAGCACCT
>JAQBPS010000234.1 GCA_028287415.1 Bacillota bacterium
GACCCCGACGATCATGAAGGCGGTTCTGAACCGTGAGGCAGGGCTCCGGACCGGGCGGGCGCTGTCGCACGCCTGTGCCTTTGAGATTCCCGGCTGGCACAAGCTGATCTTCGTCACCGACGTTGCCCTGAATGTGGCGCCGGACCTCGCCCGCAAGGCTGACATCGTCCGGAACCAGGTGGCCATGGCGCACGCCCTGGGGATCAAGCGGCCGAAGGTGGCGGCGCTCGCGGCCATCGAGACCGTGAACCCGGACATGCCTGCCACCGTTGACGCCCGTGCGCTCCAGGAGATGGCCGAGCGGGGCGAACTGGGCGAGTGCGATCTCCAGGGCCCGCTCGCGCTGGATCTGGCAGTGTCGCCCGAGTCGGGCCAGATCAAAAAGCTGACCGGGCCGGTCGTCGGTGACGCCGAGATTCTCGTCGTGCCGGATATCGAAGCGGGCAACATCCTGTTCAAAGGACTGGTTTATTTCGCCAAGGCCCGGCCCGCAGGCATCATCATGGGCGCAGCCTGCCCGATCGTGCTGCTCTCCCGGGCCGACTCAGCCGAGGCCAAGTTGCTGTCGATCGCGCTCGCAGTGCTCACTGCCAACTAGTTCGCACCACAAGGCTCCTGGAGCCAGATCAACTTATTGAAGGAGGCGCTCTACATGGGCATTTTTGAGCAGATGGAGAAATTCGGCCACGAGCAACTCGTGTTTTGTTATGACAAGGCGTCGGGGCTGAAGGCGATCATCGGCATTCATAACACCACCCTCGGCCCCGCCCTGGGCGGCAGCCGGATGTGGCAGTACCAAAACGAGGAAGACGCGGTCACGGATGTGCTGCGGCTCTCCCGTGGCATGTCCTATAAGAACTCAGCGATGGGGCTCAACCTTGGCGGCGGCAAGGCGGTCATCTGGGGCAACGCCAAGACGGACAAGAGCGAGGAGCTGTTCCGGGCCTTCGGCCGGTTCGTCCAGTCGCTCGGCGGCCGGTACATTACCGCTGAAGATGTGAACACCACCGTCGAGGATATGAACTATGTATTGATGGAGACGGATGCAGTCGGCGGGCGCGGCGACCAGTCCGGCGACCCGTCCCCGGTGACGGCCTTTGGCGTTTACCGCGGGGTCAAGGCGGCGGCGAAGTTTGCCTTCGGGACGGAGAGCCTCAAGGGCAAGACGGTCGCCGTTCAGGGACTCGGCAAGGTGGGCTATCACCTGTGTGAGCACCTGCACGACGAGGGTGCGAAGCTGATCGTGACCGACATCAACCCGGAGAGCGTCGACCGGGCTGTGCGCGACTTCAAGGCGACCCCGGTCGCCCCGAATGAGATCTATGGCGTTGCGTGCGACATCTATGCCCCGTGCGCGCTGGGCGCGACGCTGAACGATGAGACGATCCCGCAGCTCAAGTGCAAGGTGGTCGCCGGCGCTGCCAACAATCAGCTGCAGGAGCTGCGGCACGGGGACATCCTCAAGGAGAAGGGGATCCTGTACACCCCGGACTACGTGATCAACGGCGGTGGCGTCGTGAACGTGGCCGAGGAGTTTAACCCGAGCGGCTACAACCGGGACCGGGCCTACGCTCGGGTTGCCACAATCTATGACAAGCTGATGAATATCTTCACGATCGCCAGGGAGCGGGACATCAGCACTGCCCGAGCCGCCGATCTCATGGCGGAGGAGCGGATCAGTAAAATCCACAACTTGAAGCGGATGTACGTGGCGGAGTGACTGGGTGTTCGGAACCGGGGATGCGTGTTGAGAAAGGCATATTTTGACGCGGATTGGCGGACGGCGCTGATTTCCGGCAGTAGCATCGATTAGTTACGGTGATCGTCTGAAGGTCGGGACTCAGGTGTTTACCTATTTTTAAACACCCCAGTCCCGACCTTCAGATGGTTCCCCAACTAATCAGCGCTACTGCCGGAAATCTGCGTACTCCGCAAATCCGCGTCAACAAAAAAAGCCCGCACTCAAGGGCCGCGTGGCGGGAGTGGGGCAAAGGCGTTATTTTGCCACGGATTTCACGGATTACACAGATTTCCGGAGCCTGAGTCGGATTTTTCGTTTTGGCGGCGACCTGCGAGGGCGGCACTTGGGTGTTTATAAATATATTTTTGCCCGGTGATCAACATAAAGAGACGCCCTGACAATCTGTGTTGGATCCGAAATCCGTGGAATCCGTGGAATCCGTGGCCATAAATAAAGACCCAACTGGGGGATCGGCATGCAACGGCTATTGATCATCAACCCTGGTTCGACTTCAACAAAAATCGCCATCTTCGACGGCGACCGCCCGGTGCATACGGAAACGATCAGGCACAGTGCCAACGAGATTGGGCAGTTCAACCGGGTGTTCGACCAGTACGGCTTCCGCAGGGATATCATCCTGGCGTGGATGGCGTCGCTGGGCGTCACGCCCGAGTCCCTGGCGGCGGTGGTCGGGCGGGGCGGGCTCCTGCGGCCGATCTCCGGCGGCACATACCTGGTCGGAGAGCGGATGCTCGCCGACCTGCGGGCGGGCGTACAGGGCGAACACGCCTGCAACCTCGCAGCTCCCCTGGCCCAGGAGATCGCCGTGGCTGCCGGCGGGGTGCCGGCTTTCATTGTCGACCCGGTCGTCGTCGATGAGATGGCGGAGCACGCCCGCATTTCAGGGCTGCCGGAGTTGCCCCGGCGATCGATCTTTCACGCGCTCAACCAGAAAGCGACGGCTCGCCGGGCGGCAGCTGAAATGGGCCGGCGGTATGACGAGGTCAACCTCGTGGTGGTCCACCTCGGCGGTGGCATCTCCGTGGGTGCACATCGGCAGGGCCGCGTGATCGACGTTAATAACGCCCTCGACGGCGAGGGCCCCATGTCCCCGGAGCGGGCGGGCGGTTTGCCCTCGCTGGGTGTGGTGCAACTGGCTTTTTCCTGGCAGTACACCCTGTCCGAGGTCTCCCATAAGGTTGTGGGCAAGGGCGGGCTCGTCGCACATCTCGGCACGAACAGCGCCCTTGAGGTGGAACGGCGGATCACCGAGGGCGACGCACAGGCCAGGTTGATCTATGAGGCATTCGCCCTACAGATCGCCAAGGAGGTCGCCCGGGCGGCGGTGGCCCTGGAGGGCCGGGTCGACAGGGTACTGCTGACGGGCGGACTCGCTCACTCCGAACTGCTGACTGGCTGGATCGCCGAGCGGACGCGGTGGATCGCCCCGGTCGCGGTCTACCCCGGCGAGGATGAGATGCAGGCGCTGGCGGAGGGCGCCCTCCGGGTGCTCAACGGGGAGGAGCAGGCGAAGACGTATTAGGCATGGGCCGTTTACTCCCCGGATGTGATCTCCTCGGGCACCTCGTCGGGGCTGGCGAGCTGGCCGAACCGCTCGATGGGCTCCGCAGGCCAGATACCTGGCCGCCAGGACCAGCCAGTGGCGGTGCAGGTGATCCAGCGGCCCTCGTAGCTGGCGCCGCCATAGATGCTGCCTGTTCGCTGCACCAGCAGGTACTGGCTCCAGCCGCCGTCCCGGGACCGGTACAGCCGGAGCAGACTGCCCGGCGGGTAGCGGGCGGGGGCTGCCCCGTCGTCCGGTAGCGGCTGCGGCGCGCTCAGTTCAGCCGCAATGCGAGTCCGCACAGCCTCCTGGGCGGCGGGCAGCGGGATGAAACCATCCGCCACGATCGGCCGGGGCCCCCGGCCCTCCATCAGCGCCCACAGCCGACCATCGCCATCCAGCCCGACGGCCGCCCATGCGCCGTAGATCAGCATGCCCACGTCGATCTGCACCAGGCGCCCATCCACCGATGTATGGATCCCATGCGTGATCGTATGGCCGGCGATCAGCCCCCGGCAGCCGAGGCGCTCGCAGACCGCCACAATGTCCGCCTCGGGCTGGTCCCGGGACCAGAGCAGGCCGGACGGGTCGGACAGCGGATGCTCCGGTCGGGAAATGGCGGCCAGGAAGCCGGGCGCCTCATCCGGCGTCGTCGCCCAGAGGTCGTTCGCCTCCGCCACGCTGGGCGGGCCGCCGGGCGCCCAGCCGGCATGGACGACCACGTACTCACCCACCTGGCAGGCCATCTGGTGGGAGCGGAGCCAGCGGCCGTACCGGTGGCCCGGGCCGAAGAGCATGTAGAACTCCTCCGGGTAGGGCAACTCCCGGTCATCGCCATGCAGCCCCTGGCCGTCCAGCCACTCGACATAGTTGGCGCCGCCGCCGTTATACGTCCAGTTCATCCGGAAAGAGTGGTCGCCGGCTGCGGCGCGCATCGCAATCGACTCATGGTTGCCGATCAGGCAGGTCACGTCGCCGCCGGCGGCGCGCGCTTGCGCCTGGAGCTGCATCAGCAGCTCCAGGAGGGCCAGACCCTCCGGCCCGCGGTCGATTACGTCGCCGAGCTGAATCAGGGTGCGGCTGCCGCCGGCCCACCGGCCGGAGGCGTCTGTGAAGCCCAGGTCCGCGAGGGCACGGGCGGCCACGTCGCGCCGGCCGTGCAGGTCCCCCATCACAACTGTGGTTAAATCGATGTTCCTCATAGGGAATTCTGGTTCGCCATCCGCCAGATTATTCCCTGGTATCGCGCGGTGGTCTGTGTTAGAATCGCCAGGAGAAAAATGCGGGAGGCGAGCCAGGATGGACCGAGTCAGGTCGGAAGAGATTTACCGCGGCCGTGTGGTGACGCTGCGCAAGGATACGATTCGCACCGCTGAGGGCAAGGAGCTCCAGCGGGAGGTGGTCGCCCACCCGGGCGCTGTGGTGGTGCTGGCCGAGGAGGGTGGCGAGCTGCTCTTCGTGCGGCAGTATCGCTACGCTGCGGGGGAGGAGCTGCTGGAGCTCGTCGCCGGTACACTGGAGCCGGGGGAGGCGCCGGAGGCGACGGCAGCCCGGGAACTCCAGGAAGAGGCGGGCTACAAGGCCGGCCGGCTGGTCAAGCTCGGGGAGTTCTACAGCGCACCGGGCTTCTGCACGGAACTGCTCCATCTCTATCTGGCGGAGGAACTGACACCGTCCCGCCTGCCGGGCGACGAGGACGAGCAGATTGAGGTAGTCCGGCTCAGCCCGGATGCGGCGATTCAAATGGCGGTAGGCGGTCACCTGCGCGACGCCAAGACGTTGGCGGGGGTGCTGCTTTATGCTCAGCGTCGCGCCAGCCGCTAACCTGCGGGAGCTCTTCTGCGACCTGCACGTCCATCTGGGCTGGGCCGGGGGTGGCGTTGGCGGCGGTGTGAAGATTTCGGCTGCCCGCGACCTCACCCTGGCCAACATCTTAAAAGAGTGCCGGGAGCGCAAGGGCATCCAGATGATCGGCGTCATCGATGCGGCCACGACGGGCGCCCTCGCGGATCTGGAGCTGCTGATGGCGGACGGCACCGTCACAGAGCGCCCCGGCGGTGGACTGGCCTACCGCATGGGCGACGGTGAGGACGTAACCCTGATCCCCGGCGCCGAGGTGGAGGTGGCGCACACCGCGAACGGCAAGGCGGTTCACCTGCTCGCTTACGTGCCGGGCGTCGCCCAGCTGCGGGCGCTGGCGGCCTGGCAGGAGGGGCGGGTGCGCAACCGCTGGCTTTCGACGCAGCGGCATCACGACACAACCGCCGCCGACGTCGTCCGCTTCGTCGGCAGCCTGGGCGGCATCGTCATCCCGGCCCACATCTTCACACCGTTCAAGGGCGCCCTCGGGGCGGCTGCGAGCATTTCCGAGGTGATTCCGCCCGACTTGTGGCAGCATGTGCCGGCTGTGGAGCTGGGCCTGTCGGCGGATACCGCACTGGCTGACGAGTTGCCGGAGCTGGCGCTGTTCAGCTACGTGACCAACTCGGACGCACATTCGCTGGGCAAGATCGGGCGGGAGTACAACCTCATCGCCGCCGCCGAACCGAGCTTCGCCGAGCTGGTGATGGCGCTGCGGGGCGAGGGCGGGCGCCGGGTCGTGGCCAACTATGGCCTCGAGCCCAGGCTCGGCAAATATCACCGCACGTACTGCCTGACCTGCGACCGGCGGCTGGACGGGGAGGCGCCGGTGCTGGAGTGCCCGGTCAGCCCGGACCACAAGCTGGTGCCGGGCGTGCTTGACCGGATTCGCTGGTACGGTGAGAGGCAGGCCGGGCTCCGGCGGATCCCCCGGGAGCGGCCGGCCTATGTCCACCAGGTGCCGCTCCAGTTCGTGCCGGGGCTGGGCAAGCGGGGTATGGACAGGCTGCTGGCCGCCTTCGGCACGGAGATGGGCGTGCTGCACCGGGCCAGCGAGGCCGAGTTGGCGGCGGTGCTCTCGCCGAAGCTGGCCAGGCTGGTGGTCGGCGCCCGGGCGGGCACGCTGGCGATCGAGGCCGGCGGTGGCGGTGCCTATGGGAAAGTGATCGCGGAGTAGCGGCTGGACATAACGTGGTACCTGTCCGCATATCTGTGGAAGAGTTCTTTCGCGGACGGAGGCGGGCGGGGCCGATGCAACTCGTAACCTATTGGCGGCGGAACCTGGAGGATTTTCTGCGCCGGCACAGCGGGCCGGCCTTGCTCCTGGCGACCCTGTTCGTGGTCGGGGTGATCTTCGGGGCATTGGCAGTGCACAGCATTGAGGCGCGGGACAGGCTGGAGCTCGTCAGCTACCTTAGCGGCAACCTTCAGCGGCTCGTCACGCCCCCGGAGGGCACCGGCGGCGTCCTGTTCCGGCAGGGGCTGTGGGGAAAGCTGAAGCTGCTGGCGCTCCTGTGGGTGTTGGGAATCTCCCTGGTGGGCGTCGTCGGGGTCATGTTGCTCGTCTTTCTGGAGGGGCTGCTCTCGGGGTTTGTCGTGGGTTTCGTCGCCGCTGAGATGGGCGGCACCGGCATCCTGCTGGCCATCGCCGGACACCTGCCGCAGCGGCTGCTGGAGGTGCCGGCGATCATCGTGGCGGGTACGGCGTCCGTCGCCTTCTCGCTTCAGGTGATCCGCTCGTGGCGGCAGCGGCGCCGGGTGCGGAACTTCTACCCCGCACTGGCCTCGTTCACCGGTACGCTGCTGGCGATGGGGGTCTTGCTGGTGCTGTCCAGTCTCGTCGAGAGTTATGTCTCACCGGCCTTGGTGCGTTTCGTGCTGTCGATGGTGAAGGGCGCGTAGGCCCGCGCGACCGGCTGTGAAAGAGCAGGGGGAACCCCCTGTTTTTTTGCGTGCGGCGACCCTTCCGGGGGTCTTGTCAGGGGGGAATGAACGTGCCATAATCCTTGTGGTACCTTTCCCGCACGTGTTTCACTTCGTTACTCGGGCACGGTTTCGCATCGTCACAACTTATTTGCTGCGTTCGCCCGGTGTTGCTGGCGGGCACGGACTGCCCGCTCCGGGCCAGTGCGGAAGGAGAGAGGCTCACGTGAAGGTTGGCGTCCTCAAGGAGATCAAGGCCTACGAAAATCGTGTCGCGATGACTCCAGCCGGGGTTGCAGCCATGCTCAAGGCAGGACACCTGGTGTTCGTCGAGGCCAACGCGGGGAAGGGCAGCGGTTTCGAGGATGCGGACTACGCCGCAGCCGGCGCCGTCATTCTGCCCACCAACGTCGACGTCTGGGCCCAGTGCGACATGATCATGAAGGTCAAGGAGCCCCTGCCTACGGAGTACGAGTTGTTCCGTGAGGGGCAGATCCTCTTCACGTACCTGCACCTCGCCCCGGAGCTGGAGCTGACCCGTAAGCTCGCCGAGAAAAAAGTGATCGCCATCGCCTACGAGACTGTGCAGCTGGCCGACCGTTCGCTGCCCCTGCTCACCCCCATGAGCGAGGTCGCCGGCCGCATGGCCGTGCAGATCGGTGCGCACTTCCTTGAGAAGGCTTACGGCGGCCGCGGCGTCCTGCTGGGCGGCGTGCCCGGCGTCGTCCCCGGCCACGTTGTCGTCGTGGGCGGCGGCATCGTCGGCACGAACGCCGCCAAGATGGCAGCCGGCCTCGGGGCTACTGTCACCCTGTTCGACATCTCAGCGGACCGACTGCGCTACCTGGACGACGTCTTCGGCGGCCGGGTCCAGACCCGCATGTCGAACGAGTACGACATCGCACAGGCGCTCAAGACCGCCGACCTGCTCGTCGGCGCAGTGCTGATCCCCGGCGCCCGCGCCCCCAGGCTGGTCACCCGGCAGATGGTGCAGAGCATGACCGCCGGCTCCGTCATCGTCGACGTCGCGATCGACCAGGGCGGCTCGGTGGAGACGATCGACCGGGTCACCACTCACAGGGATCCCGTGTACGAACAGTACGGCGTGATCCACTACTCCGTGGCCAACATGCCGGGCGGGGTGCCCCGCACCTCGACGTACGCCCTGACCAACGTCACCCTGCCCTACGCCCTCCAGCTGGCCAACAAGGGCTGGCGCCAGGCGCTCCGGGACAATGCGGCCCTGGCGAAGGGTGCGAACGTGATCGCAGGCGCCATCACCTACGAGGCGGTCGCCGAGGCCCACGCCATGGATTACGTGCCTGTGGCGGACGTGCTCGCCGGCTAAAAGTTAATCATATGACAGCAGCACCCCGAGGCCAGCGGCCTCGGGGCTTTGCTTCGTCACATTGCTCTGCGCAGTCGGCTGCGCTCAGCCGACTGCGCAGCAAACGCCCCGGCCGCTAAAATCGCAGTGCCGGGGCGTTTGCAGCTTGCCCTTCCCACTTCAAGCATAACGTTATGCAGGTCGTCATAAGGTGAAGCAGTGTCGTCGCCGGGAGGAAAGCACCACATTATGTAGAATTGACAAAAATGGCCACGCCCGACGCATAATTCGCCCCAATATGAGAGAGAATTATTACCACAACAGGCGCGAAGGGGATGCCGGATGAAAAAGCTGATTCACGAGTTCATCAACTACCTCAGCGTTGAGCGAGGCTTAGCCATGAATACGCTCGAGTCTTATGGCCGGGATCTCCGGCAATATTCGCAGTTCCTTGATCAGGATGAGGATGAATCCGACCTCGACTCCGTATCGCGGGCCAGCATCATCAACTATCTTGTCCACCTACAGACCCAGGGGAAAGCTACGGCCACCATCGCACGGCGCCTGGCGGCACTCAAAGCGTTCTATCAGTTCCTGGTCCGGGAAAACCGGATCAAGGCGGACCCCACGGCGAACCTGGAGTCTCCGAAGCTGGAGAAGCGACTGCCCCGGGTGCTGACCGTCAAGGAAGTCGAGCGGCTCCTGGGACAACCGGACCCGGTGCAGGCGGCCGGCGTGCGTGACCGGGCGATGCTTGAACTGCTCTACGCCACTGGCATCCGGGTCTCGGAGCTTGTGTCACTCAACGTCAACGACGTCAGCCTGGACATGGGGTACATAAAGTGCTCTGGCAAGGGCTCGAAGGAGCGGATCGTGCCGCTCGGCACCCTGGCCATCCAGTCCTGCCGGGACTTCCTGGCCGCCCCCCGCAACCGCCTCATCAAGGGCCGGGAGGAAACGGCCCTCTTCGTCAACCACCACGGCCACCGCCTGACCCGTCAGGGCTTCTGGAAGATCGTCAAGAAGTACGCGGACGATGCGAAAATCGACAAGGACATCACCCCGCACACCTTGCGGCACTCCTTTGCGACCCACTTGCTGGAAAACGGTGCGGACCTGCGCTCCGTGCAGGAGATGCTGGGCCACGCCGACATATCAACAACCCAGATTTATACGCATG